>DAOTAI010000081.1:12983-14848 GCA_035593865.1 Acidobacteriota bacterium | reverse complement strand
GACGGCGATTCCCTGGGGTCGGAACTGGCGTTGGCGGCGGCGCTCAAACAGTTAGGCAAGAAAGCCATAATCGTTAACGCCGACCCCCACCCGCAAACCTATTCCCGTCTTCCCGGCATCGAGAATGTCCAGCGAGGAACGCGCCTCAATGGGATTTACGATGCTGTGATCGTGCT
This sequence comes from Acidobacteriota bacterium, assembly GCA_035593865.1. Lineage (GTDB taxonomy): Bacteria > Acidobacteriota > UBA6911 > RPQK01 > RPQK01 > RPQK01. The sequence goes on along the minus strand of DAOTAI010000081.1, from coordinate 14,672 downwards.
GGAGACAACCGAGTTGTCCCGCACCGGCCTGACCGGGCTGGAAAACTATTTCTTGATCAACATCGACCACCATCGCAATACCCTTCCCTACGCCAATCTGAACTATGTTGACCCAGAGGCGGCGGCGGTCGGTGAGATAGTTTTCGAGTTGATCCTGGGGCTCGGAGTGCAACTGACTCCAGAGATCGCAACCAATCTCTACGTCGCTATTCTTACCGATACAGGCTCATTCCAGTTTTCTAACACAACTGCGAACACCTTCAGAGTGGCCCGAGAACTGGTTCTGGCAGGAGCGAACCCTGCCGAGATCGCGCAGGCTGTTTTCATGAGCCATCGCCAATCTAAGCTGCGCTTGATGGCGCGAGTGCTGGATACTCTCGAAGTACACTCCTCACAAAAAATCGCCTGGATCCTGCTGACGCAGGATATGCTGCGCGAAACCGGGGCCAATAGCACAGAAACGGAAGGGTTGGTGAATTATCCCCTCTCGCTCGAGAGCGTGCAGGTCGCCGCGTTTTTCCGTGAGGAAGGCCCAAATCACTATCGAGTCAGCCTTCGATCGAAAAACAACTTCGATGTCGCCTCGGCAGCAGAGCACTTCGGAGGTGGAGGCCACACGAACGCCGCCGGGCTGTGGGTCGACGGGCCTTTCGAAGAGGTTCGTGACAGGGTTATAAGTCAGGTTGTGCAGGTACTCGGAGAGAACTGAGTAAGCACCGCGAACGGTTCGGAAAGCACCCGAAACACCCGCCATGGACGGTCTTCTTATCGTTGACAAGCCGCCGGGACCCACATCGCATGACGTGGTCCATCAGCTTAAGCGTCTTCTGAAAACTAAAACCGGCCATACCGGCACACTAGATCCTTTAGCTGCCGGCGTTCTTTGCGTGCTCATCGGCCGAGCCACTCGCCTGGCGCAGTTCTTTCAGGGAGAAGACAAAGAGTACCTGGCTGAAGTCCGTCTGGGCATCGCTACTGACACTTACGACCTGGAAGGCCGGGTAACGGACGAAAAGCCTGTTCCAGAGTTGTCGCGCGCTCAGCTCGAAGGGGTGCTGGCGAAATTCCGAGGTCGTATCAGCCAGCGTGCTCCTCGCTATTCAGCGGTGAAAGTTCAGGGAAGGAAATTGTATGAACTGGCACGCCAGGAGATTGAAATTACCCCTCCGGAACGGACTGTGGAAATTCATACGCTCGAGCTGCTGGAGCATGGGCCAAGATCATTGCGATTGCGTGTGACATGTTCGGCAGGCACATATATTCGAAGTCTGGCTCACGATATTGGACAGGAACTAGGGTGCGGCGCCCATCTTGCCTCTCTGGTGCGAACCCGGGCGGGCGCCTTTGACCGTTCGCAGGCCGTTCCGTTGGAACGAGTCGCCGTCCACGCAGGTGAAAGCCTGATACCTCTTGAGCAGCTTCTCCTCGACATGCCAAGACTCGACCTTGACGACCTTACCGCCACTCGCGTGCGTCACGGCAATCATTTCGCGCCGGAAACGCCTCTCTGCTCAGTTCATTACCGCCTGTTTCACCGTGATCGGCTGATTGCTATCGGACGCTCACTTGGCGGGTTGATTCACCCCCAGGTGGTCCTCGATCCGGCCTGACACAGGTACCCCGCCCCGCCACCCGCCGAGATGGTGAATCCGCCATCTTGGAATTCTCATCTAACCATTTTGATAAACA
>DAOTAI010000081.1:0-12883 GCA_035593865.1 Acidobacteriota bacterium | reverse complement strand
GCCGAGATGGTGAATCCGCCATCTTGGAATTCTCATCTAACCATTTTGATAAACAACGTAGCTTGCACTTCTAGTCAATGACATGTACAAGTATTTTCATCCGACTGGTGTTTCCGCTGGGTAGTTGAGCGGAACCCAAGTAGCAATCCAGGCATTCAACTGACGTTTCCTTAGGCGAGAGAAGGAATTGGATGGACAGCACAGAATCACCAACTCGTGAACTATCTGTATCTTCAGACAACGGCGAAACTCATCAGGCTGCTTTGGCCGAAATTGAACGGCTCCAGCCTCCATCACCTCCCGGCACCGCTCCTGCAGCCCCGGTTTTTCCGTGCGAAAAACCGGACCGCCGCAAACGGGCCCGGGCCCGGCCGGACTACACAGAGCGGAGGAAGGGTCCCAGGTACGAGTGCCGGTTTCCCGTTAATCTCCACATCACCCGCAACGGACGTCGGCAAGTCCTGACCGGTTGGGCCCACGATATTTCAGATGGCGGTCTGCTCTTGAAGATAGATCCCGCCAAATCCGGCCTGGAGGATCGCTCCGCGGTCGGCATTTCTATTGGCGACCGTCCCGTTCAGGTCGATTTCCGAATCCCCGAAGGGGTCATGCCGGAAGAATACTTGCACGGAAGACAGCGCCTGAATGGCCGTGTCCGGGAACGTGACCTCCAGTCCGGATTCGTCGCAGTCGTATTTGACGAGAGCCTCGCGGACAGACTCCGTCGCACCAGTTGGTTTGTGTTACGTGCGCTCGCAGTTGCAGGCATTGCACTGACCGTCGTGGTGATTGCCCTGCTTCGACTGGAGAATGTTTGCCACTTCTGGTTGGACGTCCCGGTTTTCCTGTACAGTCTCTGCGTTGGGATTTACCTCCTCAGCCGGTTTCTCTTCGCTGCACTATACCGGCCTCCGAAGCCTCGCTCGGACCTCCCGAAGGTGTCTGTAATCGTTCCGGCCTTCAATGAGGAACGCTACATCGAGAGGACTCTCACCAGTATCCTCGAATCGGCGTACCCGTCCGATCTATTGGAGGTGATTGTCGTCAACGACTGCAGTAGCGACCGGACACTGGATGCGGCGCTGCGGGTTGCTGACAAGTATCCCGAGATCAAGGTTCTCGATCTTCGCCAACGCTCAGGCAAACGCAGGGCTCTGGCTTCAGGCACGCGGATATCAACCGGGGAAGTAGTGGTTTTCGTCGATTCCGACAGCTTTCTCCGGCCCGACGCCTTGCGCCATATTGTGGACGGACTTTCCGACCCCGCTGTTGGAGCGGTTTGCGGCCATTGCGAGGTTGAAAATAAATGGACCAATCTGTTAACCCGGATGCAGGCCGTGCGTTACTTCATCGGTTTCCGAGTAATCAAAGCCGCCGAAAGCCTGTTCGGGATGAACAGTTGTCTGTCCGGGCCTTTTGCCGCTTATCGGCGATCGGTGCTCCTTGAGGTTCTCGACGCCTGGGTCCATCAGCGTTACCTCGGACGTCCGGCGACTTACGGCGATGACAGGTCCCTCACCAATATGGTGCTCAAGAAGCACAAAGTTCTCTACGACAGCCGCGCAAAAGCCGCAACGATTGTCCCCGAGACGTACCGGCAGTTCCTGCTACAGCAAGCCCGTTGGAAACGGTCATGGTTCAGGGAGAGCGTGAAAGCCCTGACCTTCATGTGGCGAAAACCCGTATTGGGTGCCCTGTCGTTTTATCTGGGCTTTCTGCTTCCGATCCTGGCGCCTTTGATCGTTTTCAGGGCAGTCGTGTATCTCCCGCTGTTCTATGGTATTTCGCCGCTGAATTACATCGGGGGGATCGTCCTCATGGCCACGCTGATGAGCACCTCGTACCTGCTTGTCCAGCGATCGAGATTGTGGCTGTACGGCGTGCCTTTCTGCCTTTTCTACATGTTCGTCCTGGTCTGGCAGCTTCCATGGACAACTCTTACGTACTTCCAATCAAGCTGGGGAACCCGTGGGTAAGTTGAGTCACATTCAGTCGCACATCGTTCAATTCTTAATCATCATGTCTGTTGTCGGTGGTCCGGGATCGTTCGGCTGGTGGCTCTCCCCGCTGGTGTATGCCGGGGACGCCGCGAGCTCGGCCGCGCAGGCCGTACCACAGGGCCAATCGAAGTCATCGATCAGCCAATTAGAAAACCGGGCTTTGAAACTGGCGCAGTTGCTTGAACGCGACCCGGAAGCGGCGTCGGCGTACGAAAGCGAACTGAGCCGTCAGGCGGATGGGGAGTATGTCATCGCCCTGGGCCATGGCATGGCACACCAAAAGGCTGAGCGCTTTGACCAGGCTGCTGCTCAGTTCGAAAAAGCTCTGGCCCTGCGTCCTCGCGATACTCGAGTCCGCAAACTGCTCATCGATGCTTGTTTGAACTGGGCGGGGCAAGTCAAACCAGCCGAAGCAATCGAACCACTCCAAAAGATTCTTCGCCTTGATCCCAACCGGGCGTCGGCCTGGCGCGACCTCGGTTGGGGAAGATGGGCACTGGAGCAGTATGACGATGCCATCGAGGCCTGGGAGAAAGCTCTGGAGACGGGAATTGAGAACCGCGATCGCCTGGCGCTTCTGGTCGCAGCCGACTTCATCGAGCTTGGGCAAGCCGAGAGGGGCCTCCAGCTCTTTCTTCGTTGGAATCCCGGTGGATCCTTTTCTGACGCGGGCATAGCCCTCTTCAGGCAAAATCGACTTCGAGCGGCCGAGAGGTTCCTGATTGAAGCGTGGAAAAGACAAGAAAATCCGCTGGCAACCGGCCTTTATCTCGCCACGGTTCAATCCGGCCGAACTGATTGCGCTGCTGTAATGACGTACCTGAAGCCTGCTCTGGAACTCGGACTCGACAAGATCAGCGTCAACGACCTCGACATGATCTTCGACGTCGCCGCCAAGTGTGAACACGCCTCCCAGGTCTTCGATCTGCTACGAGAGCTGGAAAAGTCAATTCATAAAGCGCCCGCGTACGGTAAGCGTCTGGCTGTACTGCTCGAAAATGCGGGCCACAAGAGAACCAGTGTTCGAGACCAGGAAGGCGCCTTTGGCTTCTATAGCAGATCTCTCGAACTCGATCCGGATCGAACTATCTGGTTCCGCGCTTTTGATCTCGGACAGCGTATCGGTAAGGAACGAGAAGCCGCCGCAATGCTGGAGTCAGTCGAGCGTCGCGCGTCCTCGGTTGCGATCCGTGAAGGGGTTCGTGGCAAGGTGCATGCAAGAGAGGGGCGGCTGAAAGCTGCGGTAGAGCACTTCGAGAGAAGCCTGGAAGCCGACCCGAACCAAACCGATCTTCGCTTTGAACTGTTTCAGCACCTCGTGACATTGGGAGAATTCGAGAAGGCTGAGACTCATGAGCGGTGGTTTGAGGCAAGACTGAAAGAAGGAGACGGAACCGTTCGCACTTACCTTGCAGAAGCACGCTCCGCGCTCGGTAAGACCGAAGAGGCTTTTGAAACTTGGCGGGAGCTCTATCTGACCAGCCCTGAAGTCCCTTACTACACCACCCAGTACGCGCGGTCGGCCGTGCAACTGTGTCGGTGGGATGAGGCTTTATCGGCCTTGGAAGATATCGCGCCTGCTACCTCTAATCCCCAACTGTATGAACTGATCGTCGAGATCGAAGCGGCTCGAGGAAATCTCGAACAGGTGATGCAATGGACCGAGCGCGGCCTTCGAATAAAGCCGACAGCCGCATTACTCAGACATCGAGCCGAGGCGGCCGAAGCGCTTCGGGACTATACTGCTGCGGAGCAAGCAGCGCAGGCTCTGTTGGAAATGGATCGAGGAAATGCCGCAGCTGCAGGCATTTTGCTGCGTTCTCAGCTTGCCCAGAATCGTTTCGATAGTGCCCGGTCATTCGGCCAGGAACTCTTGCAGCGCAATCCCGAGTTCCTGCCTGCGCTCGCCCAGCTGCAAGAGCTGGCGGCAGCAACTCAAGATGACCAGGCGCGCAGCGTGATCGCCTCGGAGGTGGCGTCGCAGCGACCATGGGATTTAAACGCCCAGCGTCGGTATGCCCTGTTTTCGGCTGAAACGGGCAAGTACGGAAAAGCGTTGTCAACTCTCGGGCGCCTCGCTCGAATTGATCCGCTTCAGGCTATCCCGATACTGTTGTACTCCCGCCCCAGCTCCTGCAGCGGGCTCGAGCGGAACAGTGTCGACCAGATAGTCTCTCACTGGGAACGACTAAAAAGCGCCGGGTACAGGTTCATCGGTCCGGAAGAGATCGATCCCGGAAAGGCTGAAGCAAGAGTCATGGTCGTCGTGCTCGATCCTGACCCCGCCGCTCTTGGTCCTCTGGACGCCGCCTTGAGGAGGATCAACGGCAAAGCCGTGCTTGTCACAAGCAACTTGGCGCTGACTGGGGTCGATCGGTTGCGTGAGCTGAGTATGACGGGCCACTGGATTCTCGCCTCAAGCCTTGCCCCAGGCCGGCAACGAGACATCATTGATACAAAAGGAACGACAGGGAACGTTCTGACGCACCTGCTGTACGTCGATGGCAAGATCGAGACCCCCCAGGCATTTCGAGAAAGGGTTGGGAAGATCCTGAGCAGAGCTGCGAACCTCCCAGGTGCGGGAAAGGAACGGCTTTTTGTTTACCCATCCGGGGACTACGGTCAATTTTCGCTAGACACCAGTACAGACGTTATTACGATGTTGCGCCAGGAGGTGGAGCGACACTTCGACAAGGCGATCATCTTTGATAACTTCGGTTTTGTCTCGGTAGGATTTGATCCACTTCGTTTGCCGGCAAAACCGGTGCCGCCCCAATGGAGCGACGAGGATCTGATCACGCATCTTGGTCAGGCCAACCCGCTCGTAATGTCCCGGCTCGATTATGCCAAGGCATTGAGCTGGACCCGCCAGCATGAACGAGCCGCCGTCTGGTTCAAGCGGGCCGAGGCTTCAGGCGCTGACCCCGCCGAGGTTAGTTTTCATTGGGGTGCAAGCGCCCACCAGGAAGGGGACGTCCCGACCGCGCTTTCAAAGCTTCGAACTGCGTGGAGTCTAAACCCCGATTCGACCCGCAATCTGACTGTCCTGCGGCGTGCCGAGGACCGCAAGAATACCGCCTTGGCATTGAACGGGAGCATTTGGGAAGACAGCGACGATCGGCAAGTTGTCAGATATGGAGCAGAGCTGGGCACTTATGTCGCAGACCAGCTCCGCCTCTCAGTTTTCTCTGATCGAACCCGTTACGAACGCGAGGGCTTCGGAGGAGAGCGGGGCTTCCGATCAGGAGGAGGGTTCCGTTGGCACCTCGCGCCCCAATGGCGGTTGGATGCCCAGGCGTGGTGGCTGAATATGGACGAGGTACCAAACCAGGTCGGCTGGGCTATGAACCTGCACATCCCCGCTGCAGCATTAGGGGGCTCTCTGGAACTCGAGGCGACCCGCGATGAAGTCTACACCGTCGAATCCGTCAGGAACCGGATCTGGGCTTCGGAGTTCTCGCTCGCAACCTACTCCCGAATCGCGAACTTTTGGGAGCTTTCACTCGCACCGTCATTCGTGGATCGGAACGACGGCAACCAGACCTATTCGATCCAGGGACACTTTGCTAGGCGGCTGCACGAATGGCCTTATTTCGGGCTGGGCTACTCCTTCCGGTTCGCCGACAGTGATCGGGATCCGATCGAATATTGGGCGCCGGTTGAATTGCGACAACACCAGGTGTATTTGGCGTCGAGGGGTGAATATGGAAAGCTGCTCTACGGCATAGCGTTAAGGGCCGGATATGCCGCTCAAAAAGACACCGATTGGCGGTTCCGGTGGGGCGGCCGGCCCATGATCGGGCTGCGGTTGACATCTCGCACCGAACTTCGCGCTGAATTCATCCGCCTCGACACGGCCATCTACCACAGCAACACCTGGCTGTTCGGCCTGGTCCAAAGGTTTTGATCATGGCCGACAGCCTGCAGGCTCAATTCCTTGATCCGAATTCCTCGCCGGCGTGGCCATTTCCAGCTCCGCAACGACTTACGAGCCTGTTTTCGGATCGGAACAGACTTGGAGCGCAGCGTTTTTCAGCGGAGCTCCGGGTCTGTTCTCACTCGTCGGCACGCCGGGGGACAGGGGACAGTCCCCTTCAATCATCCACTTTGGCGCGGGTCGAGTCCCAGAACAAGCCTGCCGCCAGTACCAGGTAGGCGGCCAAGCCTATCCAGTTTCCCCACGACTCGAGCCAAACGCCAACGCCAGGCACTGCCGTGAGATCGGGGATGATAGCTACCTGCCAGGAATCTTCAATGAACCGGAAGAGCGCCGCCAGAACCCCGACCAGGGCGCCTCCGGCTATGAAGCCTGACGCGATTAACGTCCCCTTCTCCTGTCGAGCTTTGGCCAGCATCCGGTCGCGCGAAGACCTCTGGAGCAGCCACGACAACGCGGCGCCAAGCACAAGAGGAGAATTCAGCTCCATGGGCAGGTACATGCCCAGACCAAAGGCCAAACCGGATATCCCGCAAAACTCCGCTGCAACAGCAAAAACAGCGCCGATGCCGTACAGAAACCAAGGCGCTCCGTCCTCACCCATAACGCCTCGCAAAACAGCCGCCATGGCATTAGGTTGAGGCGCCGGTAATGCCTGCGGATGTTCGGGTCCGGGGGTGAAGCCATAGACATTGGCCATCAAAAGAATCACTGCGGTTGTGGCCGCCGACGCGGCGATGGCGCCGAGCAGGTTGGAAATCTCGATTCGTCGCGGCGTGGCGCCTAACCAATACGCGATCTTGTACTGAGTCACCAGCGAGCCTGCCATCGACAGGGCAGTGCAAACCACGCCGCCTATCAGAAGTGTTTGAAGCATTCCGCTCTCCCCGCCAAGTCCAAGAGAAGACAGGACAACAGCGGTGACTATCAGGGTGGTTAAGGTCATGCCGGAAACCGGCGTGATCGAGATCATAGCGATCGCCCACGCAGAGACGGAGGCAAACAGGAAGGCGATAAGCAGAGTCATCCCTACGGCAATGATGGCGATGTAGCTGGCGGAAGCTTCGCCGGCAAGTACCGAAAAGCGGAAGTAAATCAAGATCATCAGGGCCGTCAGGGCGATTCCACCGAGGATCCCCGCCATCGGCAATGAACGTTCTGTCCTCACTTCGGTAACTGAGGCGGAAGTTTTCGCTGTCAGCCTGGTCAATTCCCGGGAGGCCTGAGCGACCGCCTGGACGATGACCGGAGACATCTTGAGAATGGATATCATGCCTGCGGCAAAGATTGCGCCAATGCCTATCGGCCGAACATATACCGAAAAAATGGTCTCGGCCGGCATGGCCGCGATTGTTCCAGACCCGGCGATAATCTCGGACTGGATGTACGCGCCCAGATATGCGAACAGCGGGACCAGGGCGAAGAACGAAACCATCGAGCCGGCCATGATGATTGCCGCGTAGTGAATGCCCATGATGTATCCCAGCCCGAGGACGGCCGCACTGGTGTTCATCGTGAAAACCGCTTTGGCTCGATCTGTCAGCGGGGAAAGAAGTCCAATGGAGGCGGTCGAAAAGTTTTCCGCCCAGGCTTTCATCGACGGCCCGACGAAATCAAAGAAGGCCGCAACGAGGGCCGAGTAAGAAAGAATCACCGCGCTCTTTCCTCCGCGCTTACCCGCAACCAAAATTTCAGTTGTGGCGCGGGCCTCCGGATAGGGCAGCTTGCCGTGGAGGTCGCGCACAAAATACCGGCGAAAAGGCGCCAGAAAGAAAACTCCAAGGAATGCCCCCAGCAACGGCACCAGGAAGATCTGAAAAAGAGATGACCGCTGCTCCAGGCCCAGGATGTAAATAGCGGGCATGGTGAACACCGAACCACCGGCAATGATGCCGGAGGTTGCCCCGATGGCCAGTACATTTACGTTTTCCAGCAGACTGGAGGCGCGGGAATGGAAAAACCTGACGGCCAGGACGGAGAATCCCACGGCAAGAATCGAAATCGGGATTGCCGATTCGATTCCCTGCCCCAGCTTGAGAGCAATATATGTCGCAGCGGCTGAAAAGATAACGGACCAAGCAACTCCCTGCAGGATCGAGCGGGGCGCCACCTCCGGCACCCGCGCGTCCGGCAGCACTACCGGCTGGTACTCCTCGCCTGGTTCAAGCTCCCTGAACGCATTCTCGGGTAAACGCTCGTGCTCGGAGTTGGCGGTCGGTTTCGGGTGTCCGGTCATAGTGTTGTTGTGCCTCGGCGAAATTTGACTGTTAATGTCTTCCCACAGCTTCTCGAACAGTCTTGAATTCCAGCTTCTGGGAAGCGTAAGAAAGTAAACGCCTGAAATCTGAGAGGCGGGTTCCGTAACCAGGACCTATCAGAAAGCTCGAGCCGACGGACGTGAATCGGATCAAGTCGGCGCTCGAGACTTTTATGGTTTTACCTTCCACCGACTCCACTCTGAAATTTGTTCCGAAGATCCGACGGGTCATGTCGGGGACCAGATACAAATCAGACTTTGCCGGATCAAGAGTAATCGGCTGATCAGATGTCAAGACCGGGCCGTCGATTGACACGACTCGGCCGACAAAAAACTCTGAATCGGGCAGGACGTTGTGACCATAAAGAAATAGCAGCTGCTTGTTTCTCGCGGCCTGGTCGATCCACTTTAACATCAGGTCGAGTGGGGTGTATCCAGCAATGTCAATGCCCGCGGCAGGGACCGACCCGTCCGCCCGTCGCCCGTCTGCAATAGGATAGACGTCTCTTCTTCGATACGAAGTAAAGTGTCGCGCGACCTTCGCGGCAAGCTCTGGAGAGAAGGCATTATACGGGAAAACCAGCGACTCCACTCGCAGGTTCCATTCCTCCAACTCCTTTACCGACGCTTCGACCTCTTCTGTAAACCATTTTTCGATTCCGTGCCTTTTCACGAAATCCGGCGCATTGAAATGATGGTAGGTATGCGTGCCGATCTCCCACCGATACTTGTCTTGAAGAACGACGAGGTCTTCGAATCGCAGTTCCCCGCTACGCACCCGGTAGTTGTTCACGAAACCTGTCGCCACGCCGTTCACGGCAGCCAATTCGGGAGCGATCGTCTTTATCCAGCTTGGGTAACCGTCGTCAAAGGCCAAAACCATCACGCCCCTGACACGACTCTCGGACGAAGGCGTGGAAAGCACCGGGATAAGCAGTCCGAGGCAGATCAGCCATGCGGTTTTCATTTACGGCAGAAATATAACCACGTGCGCGGAGAGCCCGCAAGCAGTGAATCAGTGACCAGCGGTCAGCATCGTTAAAGCTGATCGCTTATTGCCGGGTAGCAGCAAGCTGGAACGCGCCTCAAATCGCTGAAGAACGCCTCAATGGTGTATGCTTGGCTCGATTCAGATCGCCTCAGGAGGACACTATGGACCGAAGCAACCAGAACGATCAGAAGCCTGAAAAAGGAATCTCTCGCCGGAGGTTTGTCGAAAACGTGGCGACCGTCGCAGGCGTGACTCTTGGCCCCAGAAACGTACTCGGCGGTGCCGGCTACCAAGCGCCCTCGGATAAGTTGAATATTGCAGCCGTGGGTGCCGGTGGCATGGGCTTCAACAATATCAACCGTTGTGCCGAGGTGGGTGAGAATATCGTGGCGCTGTGTGATGTCGACGAGCAACGGGCCGCCAAGACTTTTCAAATGTACCCTAATGTTCCGCGGTACAAGGATTTTCGAGTCATGCTCGAAAAACAGAAGGACATCGACGCGGTTATCGTGGCGACGCCCGACCACGGGCACGCGCTGATCGCAATGGCTGCCATGCAGCTCGGCAAGCACGTTTACGTACAAAAACCACTTACAAGAACGGTGGGCGAGGCACGTAAACTAACGGAAGCGGCCCGCAGGTATAAAGTTGCCACACAGATGGGCAACCAGGGTCATTCCATGGACGGAGTGCGGCTGGTATCGGAATGGATATGGGATGGCGCCATAGGCCCGGTTCGGGAGGTTCACATCTTTACCAACCGGCCGGTGTGGCCAGGTCAGGGGTTCGGGCGGCCCAAAGAGACTCCTCCAGTGCCTTCGACGCTCGACTGGGATTTGTGGCTGGTGGGCTCCCCTTATCGACCCTATCACCCCGCCTACGTCCCGCACGACTGGCGCGCCTGGCGTGACTTCGGCGCAGGCGCCTTGGGTGACATGGGATGCCATTTGATGGACACACCGTTCACGGCTCTTAAGTTGAAATACCCGATTGCGGTAGAAGCTTCGACTGCCGAGATGTGCATCGAACCCTGGAAGCGTTTCGAAAACAACGAGACTTTTCCAATAGCTTCGGTGGTGCATTACACTTTTCCCGCCCGGGAAGACATGCCGGAGGTCAAGTTGCACTGGTATGACGGCGGGATTTTGCCCGAAAGGCCCGAAGAGCTGGGACTCGAGAGGCGTCTGGACTTCGGCGACGGAGGAGGCGCAATTTTTGTTGGCGACAAAGGCAAGATAGTCTGCGGGACTTACGGCGACAGCCCGAGAATCATCCCTGAATCGAAGATGCGGGAATACAAGAGGCCACCGATGACCCTGCCGCGCATCCGAGGCACTCACGAGCAGAATTGGATCGAAGCCTGCAAAGGCGGTCCGCCGGCCACTTCCAACTTCGACTACTCCGGCCCTTTCACGGAAACCGTCGTTATGGGCAACCTGGCGGTTCTCTTCCCTGGTCAGAAGCTGCTTTGGGACGGGGAAAACATGCGAGTTACCAACCTTCCGGAAGCCAACGAGTACGTGATGCCGAAATACCGGGAAGGCTGGAGCCTGTAAGAACAGAAAGCCAGGGACCTGGCTCAGGAAGGGGTGTAAGAACGCGATGAGGACCGCGAACCACGCGGTCCTCATTGTTTTGCGATCGAGATTTAAAGGAACAGCGGCGCGAGCACGAGTGTGATCGTGCTGAGCAGCTTGATCAGAACGTGCAGCGAGGGTCCAGCGGTATCTTTAAAAGGATCACCGACGGTATCCCCGACAACGGCAGCCGCATGCACCGGGTTCTTCAGCTTGTTGCCTTGAGCATCGGTCAGGTATTTCCCTCCGTGCGCGCCCGCCTCAATATACTTCTTGGCGTTATCCCAGGCGCCGCCGCCGTTGTTCAGCAGCAGGGCCGTGATGATCCCGACAATGGTACCCACCATCAGCAGAGCTGCCACCGCTTCAGCCGCTATAAGCCGGTCGTCAGCAGAGGCAAAAGCGTATTTGAAAATGACACCGACCAGGACTGGCATGAGAACCGCCAGAAGACCCGGAGCGACCATCTGCTTCAGCGCAGCGCGAGTAACGATGTCAACTGACGATCCGTAGTCCGGCTTAAAAGTCTCCGGGAACTGGATGATGTCATTGACACGCGGAAGATCTCTGTACTGCCTGCGAACCTCGCCAATGATAGCTTGCGCAGCACGGCCGACAGCACGGATCGCCAGCGCCGAGAAGAGGAAAACCAGCATGGCGCCTAGAAATGCTCCAACGAAGACAACGGGTTTGCCGAGGTTAACCGGGAACAGTGTTCCGTGAGCCTGTTCGGCCATTGCCTGCACACCCGCATAGTTCAGGACTTCTTCTATGTAGGCCTGGAAAAGCAGAAAGGCCGCCAGACCCGCCGAGCCGATCGCGTACCCCTTGGTGAGCGCCTTGGTCGTGTTACCGACCGAGTCAAGTCGGTCTGTCCGTTCACGAACGTTCTCCGGCTGCTGACTCATCTCGACAATGCCGCCGGCATTGTCGGTAATGGGGCCGAAGGTGTCCATAGCAAGGATAAAGGCGGCAGTGGCCAGCATGCCCATGGTTGCTACGGCCGTGCCGAACAACCCTCCACTAACTCCTTCGATACCGGCGAAAGCCATGTTGCCCAGGGAGTAGGAACCCAGCAGCGCGATGCTCATGACCACAGTCGGCATCCAAACACACTCAAATCCCACACCCATGCCGGCAATAATGTTCGTCGCAGGCCCCGTCTCCGAAGCCTGTGCAATAGACTGGACCGGACGGTACTTGTACTCGGTGTAGTACTGGGTGATATAGACAAACGCAACTGACGTGAGCACCCCGAGGACACCGCAGATAAAGAAGAGCCACCAGGCGTTGGGAGCAGCCTCACTGTGGAGCAGCCAGCGCGTAGCGCCGGCAAACGCGATCATGGCCAGCACAACGGCTACGTAATAGCCGCGGTTGAGCGCTGCCATTGGATCCATTTTCTCTTCCTTGTCCATCTTCACGGTAAGGATACCGATGATGGAAGCTATGATTCCGAAGGCACGAGCAACCAGCGGGAACATCATAACCCCGACCACTCCGAGAGCAAAGCCAGCGCCCTTCGCCTCCGCCTGTGCAGCCAGTGCGGCGCCGAGGATCATGGCGCCGATGTTTTCCGCCGCAGTCGATTCGAACAAGTCCGCACCACGACCCGCGCAATCACCCACGTTGTCGCCAACGAGGTCGGCAATAACGGCCGGGTTACGAGGATCGTCTTCCGGAATGCCCGCTTCGACTTTGCCTACCAGGTCAGCGCCGACATCAGCCGCCTTGGTGTAAATACCACCGCCCAGCTGTGCAAACAATGCCACGAAAGATGCGCCAAAACCGTATCCGACGATCAACAGCGGAATCTTCACCTCGGGTATATCGGGGCTGAAGAACCGAACCAGCGCATAAAGGCCGGCGACGCCCAGCAGGCTCATCGCCACAACCAGGAGGCCAGAAACGGCACCGCCGCGAAGCGCAATCCTCAAAGCCGAGTTCAGACTGCTTAACGCAGCAGTTGCTGTGCGGATGTTGCTGCGGATGGAAATCCACATGCCAATGTATCCGGCCAGCACCGAGCAAAGCGCCCCCAGAACAAACGACACCGTGATCCATAAGCCAAGTTCGAAGGCGCTGCCAACCGGGTCAAAATCCCGGTGCTCTCGAACGAAG
>DAOTAI010000080.1:0-14920 GCA_035593865.1 Acidobacteriota bacterium | reverse complement strand
ATTTGGGCGCCAACGCGATCCTGGGTGTCTCCCTGGCCTGTGCCCGGGCGGCGGCTGATTGTCTCGGCTTGCCCCTTTATCAGTATGTTGGCGGCTGCAACGCTCATGTGCTCCCCGTGCCAATGATGAACATCCTCAACGGAGGAGCTCATGCGGACAACAACGTCGACTTCCAGGAGTTTATGATCATGCCAGTTAAAGCAGCCTCTTTTTCGGAGGCGCTCCGCATGGGAGTCGAGACTTTCCATAATCTGAAGAAGGTGCTCAAGGACAAAGGCTTGAATACAGCAGTCGGGGACGAAGGTGGGTTTGCGCCCAACTTGAAATCCAACGAAGAGGCGATCGAGACCATACTGAAGGCGATCGAGCAAGCAGGATACAAACCGGGAGAGGATATTGTCATCGCCCTTGACGTCGCCTCGAGCGAGCTTTATTCAAACGGAAACTACGTCTTCAAGAAATCCGGCGGCGCAGCCAAGAGCTCGGCGGACATGGTACAACTGTACTCGGAATGGATTTCCCGGTATCCCATTTACTCAATCGAAGACGGCCTGGCGGAAGACGATTGGGAAGGCTGGGCGCTGCTGACAAAGGAACTGGGCGGCAGGGTACAGCTGGTCGGAGACGACCTTTTTGTCACTAATCCCAAGCGGCTCCAGCGAGGCATCGAACAGAACGTTGGGAACTCTATCCTGATTAAGCTGAACCAGATCGGGACACTAACCGAGACTCTGCAGACCATCGAGCTGGCCAAAACCAACTCGTATACCAACGTGATCTCCCATCGATCAGGTGAAACGGAGGACGCCTTTATAGCTGATCTTGCCGTGGCAACGAACGCCGGGCAGATCAAGACCGGTTCGGCTAGCCGCACCGACCGCATGGCCAAGTACAATCAGCTCCTGCGTATCGAGGAGATGCTTGGAGAACAGGCCAGGTACGCCCAACTTCGGCGTTTGCCTGGCAAATAATTGATGACCTGGTTAGAAGCACGCTCTTGAAACCTGAATCTTTAAGCATTCTCATTCCGACCTGGAACGGCTTGGACTTGTTGCGGGAATGTCTCCCTTCAGTCCTGCAGGCCGCCGAGGTTTATCGGTCCAAGACGGGAGCCTGCTTCGAAATAATCGTGGTCGATGACGGAAGTCGGGATGAAACGCTATCCCGACTTCCGGTAGAGTTTCCGGACATACGCCTGGTGGCTAGAGAGACCAACCAGGGGTTCGCAATCGCCTGCAACGACGGCTTTGCTCAGTGTCGTTATCCCCTGATTGCCTTGCTAAACAATGACGTCTGGGTCGATCAGGAGTACTTCGTTTTCCAGGCCGAGCACTTCGCCGATCCCGAGGTATTTGCGGTAACGGCCAAAGTCTTTGGTTGGGACGAGCCGGTCTTCATGACCGGTGGCCGGTATGGGCGCTTCAGGCGCGGTTTCTGGAGCGTTTATTTCAACTACGACACCCGCGGAGACCAGGCTCGTGAATGGATTGAGCGCCGGCGCCTTTTGTCCGCTTATGCCATTGGCGGGTTCTCTACCTACCGGCGCGACAGAGTCCTCGAGCTAGGCGGCTTCAACCCCCTGCTTTCTCCGTTTCACTGGGAGGATGTCGATCTCGCTTACCGCGGCTGGCGGCGGGGCTGGGACATCCGGTATGAACCGCGAAGTATCGCCTATCACAAAATCAGCGCGACAATAGATCGGAATTTCAAAAAGAAACACGTCGACACCGTCTCATTTCGCAACCGTCTGCTCTTCCATTGGATCAACCTTCATTCTCCCACTTTCCTGCTTCGTCATATTCTTATACTCGGGATCATGTTCATGACCCGAATTCTGGTTTTCGATCTGGATTTTTACAGAGCGTTGTTTCAGGCTCTGAAGAGTCTTGATATGGTTAAGACTATGCGCAAGGAGGAGAAAGCCAAAGCCATCCGGTCCGACGCCGAGGTGGCCAGCCTCCTGAAGAGTTTTTACCGAGAGGCGCCAATTCAGGTTTTCTGGGAGAAGCCGAAGCCGTCAGGGGAGCCGCTTTCGGTGCGCCCGGCTACCGTCCATCCCAGGGAACTGCCAAAATAGAAGGCCTAGGCCCGCTTAGACCACAAGCGGGAATGTCGGTATAATCGTGGAATTGAACCAGATCTCGGCAGTTATCATCTGCTGCAACGAGGAGGCCAAGATTGAGAGAGCGTTGAAGAGCCTCCAGGGAATCGTAGATGAAACTGTAATTGTGGATTCCGGCAGCCGGGATCGGACCATCGATATTTGTAGACGGTATACCGACCGGATTTACCATAAGGAATGGGAGGGTTACCGCCGCCAGAAAGAGTTCGCAACCAACCAGGCGCGGAACGATTGGATCCTGAGCGTTGACGCGGATGAGGCTGTAAGTCCGGAACTGCACTCCGAAGTCTCCAGATGGCGATGTATTGTTCCGGCGAATTACGCAGGCTATTACGTGCCACGAAAGACTTATTTTATGGGCAGATGGATTGAGCACACGACATGGTATCCTGACTGGCAGCTGCGACTGTTCCGGCGATCAATGGGAAGATGGGAGGGCGGCCATGTGCATGAATCGTTCAGAATCTCAGGTCCGACGGGCAGAATGCACGGACACCTGTACCATTACACGTACTCGACCCTGTCCGAATTCCTCCAGCAGTTGGATAACTTTTCCAGTCTGGCCGCAGCCGACCTGTACGAACGCGGAGTCCGTGCCCGCCTTTTCCACCTTTTTGCCGATCCGCCACTTGTATTCTTGAAGAATTACCTGCTGAGGCGGGGTTTCAAGGATGGCACCCAAGGGTTGGTAGTTTCGATTTTGTCTTCGGCTTCCACACTCTTCAAGTATTTGAAACTGTGGGAACTGGAACACCAGAGGCAAGGGAGGTTAAGGCCGTGAAACCTCTTACCCTTCTGTATGTGGACACCGAGCATTTCTGGCGAGGCGGCCAGGAACAGCTTTTCTCGCTGATGAAGGGCATGAAGGAGCGAAATCACACCGTCTGCCTGGCCGCTCCCTACAAGGCACCGCTGAGCCAGCGTGCTCGTGAGATCGGGATTGTGACTTACGGGTTTCATCAACGTAACGAACTGAGCTTGCGGGCACTGCTTCGGTTGAGGCAGATTTTGCGCGGCAGGCATTTTGACGTAATTCACTTCAACACCCCACGCCCCATCGTTGCCGGTGGACTGATGGCCGCGTTAGCCGGGGTCAAAGTCCGGATTTCTTCGCGTCGGGTGAACTTCCCTCTTAAGTCTCGGTTCAGCCGTCTTAAATACAACTGGCTCCAGGATGCTATCGTCACGGTATCCGACACTATTCGGGAGACACTGCTCGCCGGAGGGGTCAGCCCCTCCCTGGTTCGCGTGATTTACGAGGGAGTCGACCTGCACTGGATTGACCGGCAGCAGCCGCCCAAGGAGCGTCTGGGTAACGGCAACCTGGTCGTCGGGACCGTGGCTCACCTGAGCCAGGAAAAGGGGCATGAGACGTTGCTCAAAGCGGCTGCATCCCTGAAATCGCGCTTCCACAATGTGACCTATCTGCTGGTGGGCGATGGCGAACTGCGGTCGAGACTCCATCAGCTCACCTCGCAACTGCGAATCGAGACACAAGTCAATTTCACAGGGTTTCGCTCAGACTGCGAAGGCCTCATGAAGCAGTTTGACGTCTTCTGCCTACCCTCCCGTTCTGAAGGTCTCAGTTCGGCTATCCTTGCAGCGATGGCAAACAGCCTGCCCGTGGTGGCGACCAATGTAGGGGGAATCCCCGAACTGGTTGTCGACGGTGAAACCGGCATTCTCGTCGAGCCCGATAATCCCTCCGAGCTCGCCGCGGCGCTCTCTCGACTGCTGGCTTCTCGCGAACTTCGCCGACGCCTGGGACAACAAGGGCGAAGACGGATCGAGCGGCATTTCACACTGCAACGGAAACTTGACCAGACGGAGAGACTGTATCGGAGCTTGCTCGCTTCAAACCATTCTGAGTAAACTCCACCAGTAACCGGAAAATCACAAGGGGGTAACGTGAAGGGCATAATACTGGCAGGGGGCCTGGGCACCCGCTTGAGACCGTTGACGAATGTCACCAACAAGCATTTGCTCCCGGTCTACAACAAACCGATGATCTACTACCCGCTCGAGACTCTTGTCGAAGCGGGTATTCGAGAGATCATGGTCGTTACCGGGGGAAATAATGCGGGCGACTTTCTCCGTCTTTTGCGCAATGGTAAAGAGTTCGGCCTTAGCCACCTTCATTATGCCTATCAGGAGGGCGAAGGCGGAATTGCACAAGCCCTCTCGCTGGCCGAATCATTTGTCGACGACGACCTGGTTTGCGTGGTCCTCGGCGACAATCTCATTGAAAAATCGATCCGGGCTTACGTAGAAAGATTCAAGGAGCAAGGCAGAGGCGCCAAGATCCTGCTTAAGGAAGTTCCGGACCCTGAGCGATTCGGCGTAGCCGAAGTGGGACCGAACGGCACGATTCTCCGAATCATCGAGAAACCCTCTGTCCCGCCGTCTCCCTATGCCGTGACCGGCGTTTACATGTATGACTCCGAGGTCTTCCAAATCATTCGCACGCTGAAGCCCTCCAAGCGGGGGGAATTGGAAATAACAGACGTCAACAACCGCTACATAGAGGCGGGCACCATGACTTACGACATACTTGACGGGTGGTGGACCGACGCGGGAACGATTGATTCTCTCCTGCGTGCGACCAATCTGGTCGCACTGAAATGCAAAGGCAGGGAGTTTGACGAGGGAGAAATCGATGTGACCGCTGCTACTAGTTGACGACTGGCAGTCTTGTTAATGTTCCAACCACTACAACTTAACGCCTATGAAACTCTTCGTCACCGGCGGGGCCGGCTTCATCGGATCCAACTTCGTTCGACTAATGCTGACTCGGCCGGATATCGAAATCCTGAACTATGACAGCCTGACTTATGCCGGGAATCTCGAGAATCTGAAGGACGTTGAAAACCATCCGCGATATCGCTTTGTGAAAGCCGATATCACGGATGCGGAACAGGTCAACGCATGTCTCGCGGCTGGATTCGACGCAATTGTGAACTTTGCCGCGGAAACTCACGTCGACCGCAGTATCGTCGATTCTTCAACGTTCATAAAAAGTAATGTGCTGGGTGTGCAGGTACTGCTCGAAGCGGCCCGGACGAATCGAGTCTCTCGTTTCGTCCAGATTTCGACCGACGAGGTGTACGGCTCTCTGGGTCCCTCAGGTCTTTTCACAGAGCAGAGCCCCTTGGCGCCCAACAGCCCTTACGCGGCCAGCAAGGCGAGTGCGGATCTGCTGGTGAGGGCCTATGCCAAAACCTATGGGCTCGATACGGTGATCACTCGTTGCAGCAATAACTACGGCCCGTATCAGTTTCCGGAAAAGCTGATACCCGTCATAATCCTTAATGCAATTGAGGATCGCCCTCTCCCTGTCTATGGCGATGGCCTGTATACTCGCGATTGGATTCATGTGGAGGACCACTGCCGGGCGATCGAGACTGTACTGCGTGCCGGCCGGCCAGGCGGCGTCTACAACATCGGCAGCAATCAGGAGATGAAAAACATTGATCTGGTAAAGCTGATTCTCGACATTCTGAATAAGCCCTACAGTTTGATCCAACATATAGCTGATCGCCCCGGTCATGATCGCCGTTATGCCATCGATGCCGGCAAGATCCGGCAGGAACTAAACTGGACGCCGCAAATGTCATTTGAAACCGCCCTGCGGCAGACAGTTGAATGGTATTTGGCAAACCCGGAATGGGTGTCCCGCGTCCGCTCAGGGGCATACAAGAGGTACTACCAGTAGGACTAGCCTATGCGAATCGCCATCACGGGAACCACTGGAATGCTGGGCCAGGTGCTCTGCCCGCTTCTGGCACGCCACCACGATGTCGTCCCGTTGTCTATTGACCGGCTCGACATCACTTCGCTCGAGGACACTCGACGGCAAATCGTCGAGGCGCAACCGAATTGGGTTGTTCACGTGGCGGCGTTCACCCAGGTTGATGATGCCGAGACAAAACCGCTGGAGGCCTACCGGGTAAACGCGGTAGGCACCAGGAATGTGGCTTTGGCCGCCCAGGAAGCGGGCGCCGCCATTGCGTACTTCAGCACGGATTATGTCTTTAACGGACGCAAGACAGAGCCGTACCGCGAATGGGATGTCCCCGAACCGTTGAACCATTACGGCCGATCGAAGCTCGCCGGCGAGATGTTTGTTCAAACGCTCTGCCCGAAGTACCTGATAATCCGGACGAGCTGGTTATTTGGTCCCGGCGGTGTCAATTTCGTCGAAAAGATCCTGGCCCGGGCCGCCAGAGAGACGCGGATCCAGGTCGTGGACGACCAGCGAGGTTCGCCCACTTTCACTGTGGACCTGGCCGAAATGACTCTTAAATTGCTCGAGCGGGGAAGTCGGGGCATTTATCATGTCACCAATCTCGGCAGCTGCACCTGGTATGAATTCGCCCGGGAGGCCCTCAGCCTGCGCGAGATCAAATGCACGGTCACGCCGGTTGCCAGCTCGGTGTTCGCAGCTCCTGCTCGACGTCCGAGCTACTCGGTTCTCGACAACTACCTGCTCAAGTGCGAGGGAATACCGCTGCTACCGCCCTGGCAGGATGCCCTGGCCCGTTATCTCAAGTCAGCCTTTTAGCGATCTCGAATGAAACAGCTCATCGCAAAGAATCGGAAGGCTTTTCACGAGTACGAAGTCGTGGAAACCTATGAGGCCGGGATCGTCCTCCAGGGGACCGAGGTCAAGTCCCTGCGGGAGGGAAGGGTTAACCTGAAAGACAGCTATGCCCAGGTCAAGGACGGCGAGGTTTGGCTCCTGAACTGCCATATTAGCCCATATCCCCAGGGCAACATCTACAATCACGCCCCCCTTCGTCCCCGTAAACTGCTCCTTCACAAGCGACAGATCGGCAAGCTCACCGGCGACACCACCCGTAAAGGAATGACACTGGTCCCATTAACGTTGTATTTCCTGGACGGTCGTGTAAAGGTTGAGATTGCAGTCGCCCGCGGCAAGAAGGCGTACGACAAGCGAGAAACCGAACGTCGGAAAGACGTGGAACGCGACATTCAGATGGAGATCAAACGCAGAGGAAGGTGACGAACGAAAACCATTTGGTAATGCCTCTAGCGGTACGAGCGCTCGGATAATTCGCCCCGTCTTCCTTTTCCCACGCCCTCGCCGCTGTCGATCCGCACCTGTCGCAGAAGGGCAATTCAAAGGATTACTGCTATGAAAGTCAATCTCGTAAATTCCACCCTGGATTCCGTCGAATGCGATGCGCTCATTGTCCCCGTTTTTGAGGACGACGATTTCAACCAGCCGCCCGTTTCCCGGCTGGAGGGTTTATGGGGCGGGTTGTTGAAGGAGATGGCCGATTCTGGCGAATGGAAAGGCAAGACAGGCCAACAGGTCACGATTCACCGCCCGGCCGGAATCAAGGCCCGCCGGGTCGTGGTGGCAGGCGCAGGCAAGCGGGCGAACTTTGATTCCGCCGCTGTCCGCCAGTTGATGATGTCGGTAGCACACCGACTGAAAGACAAGGAACTCCAAAGAATTGCGGCCTACCGCCGAAGCCAGATCCCTCTTGAATCGGCTGTCCAGAGTGCTGTCGAAGGACTGCTGCTTGGCGCCTGGCAGATCGACGAATATAAGACCGAGTCAAGAGCCAGGGGGCCTGCCGAAGTGCAGCTCGTCATGGAGGAGGAGATAACCACCGAGAGTGAGAAAGCCTTGGGGCGCGGTGAAATAATGGGTCGCGCCACCAATTTGGCCAGGTGTCTTGCAAACGAACCGGGCAATCGTCTCAATCCAACCCTGCTGGCCACCAAGGCACAAGAAATCGGGGAAAAGTACGACCTCGAAGTCGAGGTTTTCGACGAGCGGGACATGGAGGAGCGGGGGATGAACTGCCTGCTGGCCGTGGCGCGCGGGAGCGATGAGCCGGCTCGCTTTATTGTGCTGCGGCATCTCGCTGTCCCCCCGAGCGATCAGCCGCCCCTGGTTTACATAGGAAAAGGGGTCACCTTCGACAGCGGGGGATTGTCACTGAAGTCGCCGCAGTCAATGGAAGACATGAAACTCGACAAGGCAGGCGCCTGTGCCGTGCTTGCCGCGCTACAGGCGATTGCTCAACTGCAGGCGCCGGTTAATGTCGTGGGATTGATTCCGGCCGTAGAGAACCTGCCCAGCGGACGGGCACAAAAACCCGGCGATATCATCCGGTCGATGAGCGGCAAAACAATTGAGGTTGTAAACACCGATGCCGAAGGACGCCTGATCCTTGCTGACGCGCTTCATTACGCCCGCTCCTTGAATCCCCACCTAATCGTTGACCTGGCCACTTTGACAGGCGCCTGTGTCGTGGCCTTGGGCCAGTTTCGCGCGGGCCTTTTCTGCAATAACGAGGAACTCTATCAGCGGTTCCTGGCAGCGGCTGCTCGTTCCGGCGAAAAGTTCTGGAGACTCCCGCTCGATGATGACTATCGCAAGGAACTCGAAAGCCGGATTGCCGATATCAAGAACGTCGGCTCCAAGTGGGGTGGGGCAATTACAGCCGCCAAGTTCCTGCAGGAATTTGTGGGAGATACACCCTGGTGCCATATCGACATGGCTGGCGTCGATTCCTTCCCGGACGGAGACGAGTTGAAGGGCCCGACCGGATTCGGTACCCGCACGCTGGTGGAACTGGCCTTATGAAGTACAACGGCACGCAGGCACGTCCCTCGCTTCAGGAATGCTTGCATATTTACGGGTTGTTCAGCTTCGCGCTTGCCCAGCCGTTGTTTGACGTTCTAGCCCGAAACCCCGAATATTTTGTCGCCCACCAGACGAAGAAACTCGATTTGGCCATTCTGCTTTTGCTTGTCGTTGTGGTTATCCCCGGGATCGCGCTCCTGGCCCTGTGGCTCGTCGGATTGGTGAGTCAACGGTTAAGGCGCCTGGCTCTGCTTGCAGGCATTTGCCTGCTGGTTGCCGCGATTTTCAACCCGCCCCTGAAGCAGCTCCCCGACTGGCTCAATGGCTTGAGGGCACTAGCCGCACTAACAACCGGGGTGGGCGTCGCCTAGGCCTACGCCGGATGGAAGAATGTCCGGGCTTTTGCCTCGTGGCTGGCCTGGGGTGTTCTCATTTTTCCATTGGTTTTCCTTTTTAATTCCCCGGTTCTACAGTCGGTAGACTCGCCGCACCGCGACTACTCGGCCGGCCGAAATGTGGTCCGAGAAGTGTCCAGTTCCAAGCCGCCGATCGTTTTCATCATTCTGGACGAACTGCCGGTGGTGTCCTTGATGGGTGAAGACCGCCGCATTGATGCTCGGCGCTACCCTAATTTCGCCGCACTGGCCGACGACTCGACCTGGTACAGAGACGCCGTGGCTGTGGCCAATAATTCGACCTTCTCCGTGCCGGCCATCCTGACCGGGAATTATCCCGAAGCCAAAAAGATCCCGGTTGTTCTGCATTATCCCGACAACCTGTTTACCCTCTTCGGTCAGAGTTACGATCTTGAGGTGCTGGAGACCGCGACCCAGTTGTGCCCACCAGAGCTGCAGAGTCCCGAATTCAGAGAGGAGAGGTTGCTCGGGCGGCAGGCTACTCTGCTGATCGACACCGGCCTGGTAGCTCTGCACATCATCATGCCCGATAAGATTACCAACCGGTTGCCGGAGATCAGGAACACCTGGAAGGGCTTTGGAAATCCGCATGACTGGATCGGTTCGAGATGGCTTTAGGCGATGGAAGCAGATCGACCCGGAAGATGGAAAAGATTCTCGGCGGCAGTGGCGAAAGGAGACAGCACTCCCATTCTTTATTTCATCCACATTCTCTTGCCCCATGCTCCTTTTCAGTTCCTGCCTTCCGGGGAGAAGTACGTTCTGGCCGACAACCTTCCTGCCCACGATCAGGTCTGGGAAGACGAGGGGGAAGCGCTTGTTTGCTACTATCGTCATCTGCTCCAGCTCGGGTTTGTGGATCGACTGCTGGGAGACCTCCTGGCCGGAATGAAGCAAACAGGTCTGTACGATTCTTCTCTGCTCGTGCTGTTAGCCGATCACGGGATTAGCTTTCGCCTTGGAGAAAACCCTCGGGGCCTCACGGCGGAAAATGTCCTCGATGTAGTCTCGGTGCCATTCTTCATTAAGCGTCCGCACCAGAATCACAGTGAAATAATCGATCAGGACGTCGAACTGGTCGACGTCCTGCCAACAGTGCTGGATGTTTTGAATGTCTCGCCGCAGTGGCAGATGCAGGGGAGGTCTGCCCGCACGCGGCCCGGCCAGGACCGTGTGGACAAACGAGTCCTCGAGGGTGGACTCCGAAACTGGGTCCATTACGAGGTCGACCACGACGCCAAGTACCAGACTCTCCAGAGGAAATTGGAATGGTTCGGGACGGGCGCCGACGCCAACGGATTCTTTACACCGCGAAAACATAACAAGAAATTGCAGGAGTTCGCTGACTGGGTCAGTTCGCGCATCAGGAAAGAGATATCGAGCGCTTCCGCACGGTGACAAAGGGCACGTTCGACACAGAGACTGGCGGGCAGCGTCTTTCACCGGAGCGACCCGGCCCGTGCCCTGAAGCGCTACCTTTGAACTTCTACTCGATTAGGCCATCATAGAAGGCGGGCAGTTAAATCGTTCATAAGGCGCCAACTGACCGCTGGGCAACTGCTCCGTTTGTAGTCTGGGGTTTCACAAAATAGGTTCATTCAAAAAGAGATCGGTCCCGGGCCCTAATGCTTGGCCAGCGTCCCCTTTTCGACCATTTGGACTTTTTCTTCTGACTGGAGGTCCGTCAGGACCGACACGTGACTGGCAGCCGAGCCCAAGCGCCAAAAGTGGCCTTTGCCAGTTGTGCAGACACTGACAGGTGAGAAGGCGGTGTAGGAGTTCACGTGCCGGTCCTGACGGACCTCTGATGCGACCAGCACACCGGTGCGCCTTGTGCTCTCGCAAAACACTGAAACTAAAGTGCTTAAGTCACTTTAGGAAACGGCATTCTGGCGCACCTGTAAGTGATTGATTATAGATGGTTGGAATTTCGTAACACTCTGTCTGTAGTACAGCTTCAGGCGGGCCTTAAAGCGGTCAGATATCAACAGTTGACCGCTGGGCAACTACCCGGCTAAAGCCGGTACTACGAACTTGCGATTCCGGCTGCATTTCCGTTCGTAGTACCGCCTTCAGGCGGGCCTTAAAAGCGGTCAGATATCAACAGTTGACCGCTGCGCAACTGCCCGGCTAAAGCCGGGACTACGAACAGACGGTGCCTCCTGCTCGTTCTGGCTCGAGCCGCGGAGACTTGGGGACCGTTCCTTATGCCGTTGTCGCCTGCTGTTTCAGGGCGTCCCGAACACTCTGATTGATTCGGCCGGAAAATCGCACAATCAATACGTCTCCCACGCGCTCGGGACAGTCTCCGGGCGGTTTTCGCAACAGGGTGAGTGGCTGGTCGGCGGTTGACTGGCGGGACTTTCTTTTTCGTTGATAAGTCTTTACAATGCTCTCTTGTCTGTTCTTGGGGGGGCCGGTTGGGCAAACGGACGTCAATTCCAGGGGTAAGAAATTAGTCTTGGCCCTCCTCCGCTTTCTCGCATAGGCAACTTATCCCGGGCAGGAACATCTTTTTTTAACTTTATGCGAACACTTGAACTCCCCGGCATTCCGAAAGTCAATCGCGGAAAGGTGCGAGAGATCTTTCAAGTGGACGACAATCATTTGCTTATCGTTGTCACTGACCGCATATCCGCGTTTGACGTCGTACTTCCCAACACCATTCCCCACAAGGGAAAGGTCCTGAACCAACTATCAGCATTCTGGTTTGAGCAGGTGGAACATATCGTCCCGAACCACGTGGTTTCGACGCGGGTTGAAGATTTTCCGGCTCGGCTCAAGCCCTTCCGGGACGATTTGAAGGGGCGATCCATGCTGGTGCGCAAGTGCCGGCCGCTGGCGGTTGAATGTGTCGTCCGAGGGTATCTCGCCGGCTCTGGTTGGAAAGAATACCGCGAGACTGGGGAGATTTGTGGAATTCGACTCCCCCCGGGATTGCAGGAAGCGGACGAGCTTCCGGAACCAATCTTCACCCCTTCGACCAAAGCTGTAACGGGTCATGACCAGAACATAACATTTGAGCAGGTGATTGAGCTGCTTGGCAGCGAGACGGCGAATGCTGTCCGGGACTTCAGTCTGAGTATTTATAGATGGGCCCGGCAATATGCCCGTGAACGAGGTATCATTATCTGCGACACCAAGTTCGAGTTTGGGTACGAGGATTCCCGGCTCCTTCTGATCGACGAAGTACTCACCCCCGACTCTTCGCGTTTCTGGCCAGCCGATGAATATAAGCCGGGACGGCCGCAACCTTCGTTTGACAAGCAATTTATCCGCGATTACCTGGAGACTCTTGACTGGGATAAAACGCCTCCCGGACCAGAGCTCCCGGAGGATATCGTCGCCGTTTCTTCACGCCGCTATATTGAGGCTTACCGGCGGCTGACAGGCAACGAACTGGAGTTGTGAGAGGGCTTTGGGATGAACGCTCTCGACATAATGGCCTTTGCCATTATTGGCCTCTCGATTTGGGGGGCGATCGCCAAAGGGCTGGTAGTAGAGCTGTTTACCCTGGCGAGCGTCATCCTGGGTTTTCTGCTTGCCAGCCTCTATTATGATGATCTGGAGGTCCTGTTTCTTTCGCTCGGGCCCTCGCCGAGGCCAAGTTTCGCGGCTTTCATAACCATCTTTCTTGTGATCATGGTAATCGGAACGGTCACGGCCTCGCTCTTGACCCACTTGCTGAAAAAGCTGTGGCTCAGATGGTTGGATCGTCTTCTGGGAGGGTTGTTCGGCCTGCTGCGAGGATGGCTGATTGTCTCCATCATTTTTCTGGCTTTTGCGGCATTTGGCGTTCAACGGGCAAACATGGCGCGGTCTCAGACGGCTGGCTTTTTCCTCGACAGCGCCAAGTTGATCGTTTTCTCGGTTCCCGAGGAACTTAAGGCCAAATTCGGTGACGGATATCACAAAGCATTTGAACTGTGGATCGGACACGAGAAATGAAAAACCTGAAAGACCAGGCAGAATCCAAGCAGAGTATGAGATCAGTCCTCGAGGAGGTAATTAAAGAGATGGTAGCCAAGGGCATTTACTGGCCCGAGGCCGCAGCCGAATTTGAAAAGCTGTTTATCATGGAAGCGTTGCGCCGAAACCGAGGGAACCTCGGAAAGGCTGCCCTCACCATGGGCGTTCATCGAAATACCCTCTCGAAGAAAATGCGAGAGTTCGGGATAGAAAAACGCAGCCTGCGCGAGTCTGCGGAAAAACCACCAGTGATAACGGAGGCGGCTGTCAAATGACCCGTTGTAACGCCCTTTCGCGCTTCGGTCGTTTCTTACCTCTCAGCATGTCTTTGACCCGGCCCGGGTTTCCCCGATCCCGACTGCTTCTCTCGGCTGTAAGTAAAGCCCTTTGCTGCTATTCTTAACGAGTAAAAGGAGGACCTTATGGATAGGCGCAGTTTTCTCAAAACGGCCTCGGGAAGTGCTTTGCTAGGTCTCGGCAGGCCCGCTGAAGGATTGGCCCAAGAGAAATCTCGTCGTACCAACCCTATAGGAGTATCCACCTACTCTTTCTGGCGGTTCAACGGTCCCAAGGAGGACTTTCCTATTGAAAGCTGCATCGACCAGGCAGCCGAGATGGGGTTCGACGGAGTCGAGCTGCTGCTTATGCAGATGACATCCGAAGACAACTCCTACCTGCAGGCAATCAAGAAACGGGCGTTCCAGCACGGACTCGCTCTGTGCGGCTTTTCAACTCACCAGGGCTTCGTTTTCCCGGAGAAGGAAAAGCGGCAGGAAAACATCGACTTGACAATCCACCAGATTGAACTGGCCTATAAACTGGGCATTCCGACCATGCGGCTCAACACGGGACGTTGGGGCACGTCGAAATCGTTCGACGACCTGATGGCCAACCGCGGGATCGAACCTCCGCTGGACGGTTATACGGACGAAGACGCCTTCGGCTGGGTCATTGACTCGATTGAGAAATGTATCCCGAAGGCCGAAGAATGCGGGGTAGTTCTCGGGCTTGAGAACCATTGGGGATTGGGACGTACTCCCGAGGGGGTCCTCCGAATAGTCGAGGCGATCAAGTCACCCTGGCTGGCAGTCACACTCGATACTGGCAATTTTCTGGAGGATCCTTACAGTCGTCTCGAGCAGCTCGCCCCGCATACCGTGCTCTTACAGGCCAAGACTTACTACGGGGGCGGAAAATGGTACACGCTCGATCTTGACTACCCGCGCATCGCCCAAATCATGCGCAAACACAATTTCCACGGCTGGGTCTCCCTGGAATTCGAAGGCTCCGAGGACCCAAAGACAGCGTTGCCCAAGAGTCTGGCGTTACTGCGCAAGGCGTTTAGCTGAAGATCAGGATAAAGGGATAGGAGCAGGGCTTCGCTTCCTGTTCGTTCGCAAGTTATGCCTACCATACTGGTTACAGGATTGAATCCGGCTTGGCAGAAAGCTTTGGAGTTCCAGGAATTTAGACCCGGGCAGGTGAACCGGGCAAGCAGTTGTTATGAGTTCGGTTCGGGAAAGGGACTGAACGTCTCGATGGTCCTGCGCCGCCTCGGTCATGAAGTCTCGCTTCTCCAGGTGGTGGGAGGAATAAACGGTGAACGACTGGAAGCCTATTGTCGTCAGCGGGACATTGAACCGCTCAGTATCCGGGTTCGAAATGAAACAAGGGTCTGCACCACGTTGATTGATCAATCCAGTGGGCAGGTCACCGAAGTGATCGAGCCGTTTTCCGTTTCTGCTGACGAGCAAGTCCTCCAGCGGATTCTTCACAGCCTGGATAGCCGAT
>DAOTAI010000608.1:0-2414 GCA_035593865.1 Acidobacteriota bacterium | reverse complement strand
TTTTTGGTTACCTATACTGCGAGATAGCAGCAGGGTTTTTCAGCGGAATCGAATTTTGAAGCGCTGACCCCTTTACCCCCCCTTCCGATTGTCCCCGTTTTTCGGCACATTTGCCCCTGACTTGTGGTTTAATCTGGCAATCAGAACTAGTCTGGAGTCCGCAAACGCCCGACAAAGTTGGATACGCCACAAAGGGGGGAACATGGATCTCAAAACGCTGGATCGAGAATGCCGGCGCCGGCTCGTTGAACAGCAGATTACCTTGACGAGCCCGGGAACGATTCTCTCGGATTTTCAAACCCTCCTTGACTGGATCCAAGCCGAACGGCCGCGCACGAAAAGTAAGCTGGGCAATCTACCCGCTTCGGCTCCTCCGCACATCAATTCGCAGCTAGCGCGGCCGATCGACCTGGCTCTCGAACGTCCTCTGTTAAGAGACTACCCGAACATCGCAGGGCTGTATGCGCTCTTGCGAGTCACCGGATTCATAGGCCAGAAAGGGCAATGTCTGGAGATCAATGCGGACGTCTCGCGCTACTGGACGGACTTGAACCCGACGGAACGTTATTTCGGCCTCCTCGAAGCGTGGCTGATCCACGCTTCCGACGAAGTCTTCGGGGCCGGCCGCCGCAATGACTGCACCGAGCAACTCTCAAACAACCTCCGGTTTCTCGCGGGTCTTTCGTCCTCATCATGGACCACCTTCGAGGAGGACTATCACACCTATTGGAGCGGACTATCGACATGGAACACTCATTTGCAGATGGCATTCGGACTGATCGACGTCCAGGCTCGACCGCAAGCCGGGCGCCAGACTAGTACTCGCGGCTGGTTGATGGAAAAAGCGAAACGCACGGAGTGGGGCGAGGCGGTAGCTTGGGCCATCCTGGAGTCCCTGAAGGTAAGAGATCCGCTCTGGTTCGAGCTGCCTCCGGATGCGGACTATGGGTTTCTCCAGCCTGCCTTCCGCCGGTACTTTCCCGAGTGGCAGAAGACACTGCCGTCCACGCGGCCAGGTAGCCGGCAAGGTCTTCACATTTTTAAAGTCAGTCTGGATCCGCGATCCTGGCGGTATTCCGAGTGCTGGCGTCGCTTGGCGGTCCCTCATGATACGTCGTTGGACGAACTCGCAATGGCCGTCCTCGATGCCTTCGACTTCGACGACTCAGACCATCTTTACGAGTTCCGTTTCAGGGATAGTATCGGCAAGACCAGAATCTTCCACCATTGGTACACCCAAGAGACGCCTTCGACCGAAGCACTGATTGGCGACATCGGCCTGCCCGAGAAGGCAACCCTTCAGTTCCGGTTTGACTTCGGCGATGAATGGGAGTTCTTGCTTCGTCTCGAGCGCGTTGAACCGAATAAAAAGCGGTCCCGGCGGATAGAGATTCTGGAGTCGCACGGAGTAGCGCCCGAGCAGTATCCGGGATCAGACGATTGGGGCGACGACGACTTTGACGGCCTGGATTTTGACGACCTGAAAGGTAGTTGAAGTACGGCGCGTTGGGACCTGTCATAGAATGGCGGCCCAAGAAAGAGAGGACAAAGCGCCGTCGAGCGATGAGCGGGTTCCGGCCCTTAGACCGTATCTTGAAGAAATTGAGAGAATCTGTGCCGAAACCGCGCCCGATCGGCTCTGCGAGTTGATCGTGACTCTGGCCAAGGAGAAGCCCCCGCGGGAACGCCTCACTTTTCTCGAACGGTTGCGGGCGCTGTCGACCAGCGCCGGACGGCGAGAGGAGGAGCTGAATCCGGATGAAGAGATCATCGACCGGATTTTGGCTTTACGAGCCGAGATCGCCGAGCGACAGGAGGCTATCGAGAACGGCACCTTCGAGGAAGAATACGAAGACGATTACCAGTCTTACGATCGGTACGACGGCTTGCACCGCGGTTCCTATGGGCGTGCCGCCGAGGTCCTCGTCGCTCTGGTGGAGGCACATCACTTGACCGGCTATCCGGCCAAGGCCCGGGCCTTGCTGGACCTTTACCGGGACGAAAAGTACAGGCGTCATAGAGCGTTCCGGAAGGAGGTCGACCTGGTGCTGGCAAGGTCCGCTCTCTTCCGCCACTTGGTCCGTTCGCGTTGATTCGGCCTGGGTCCCCTGTTTGTAGTGTAGAGCTTCACGAAGGGGTCAGCGCCTCAAAATTCAAAAAGCGATGTTTTTCGTTTTTGAATTTTGAGGCGCTGACCCCTTTACCGCTTCCGTCGGGGGGAGCGGAGGCCGCTTTGCCGGCGGGATGTCCTTCTGGAGGCCTTCGTATTTCCCGTAATAGGTGCCTTTTTGTCCCCTGATTCTTCCCATTTCGCCGCTGTACCCCGGCGTATCCCAACTGACCGCCATACGGGCGCTTCTGTGACCGGCCAACAACAATCCCCACTTTTTGGCCAACAAAATTCCCCACTTTAG
>DAOTAI010000079.1:0-15031 GCA_035593865.1 Acidobacteriota bacterium | reverse complement strand
GGATACAGGATCTGTGGAAGGCCAGCCAGCCCACAAAGCGATGTTCAAAGCGATCAGGATGAGAGCCAGGATCTCAGCACCCCGGATCACCACGCCCCAGTACCGAGACGGAGGCAAGTGCGGTCTTTCCTCGACGTAGAACAGGCGCATGAACATCGGGGGGAAGACGCACGCGAGTGCTATCAATATGGCGTACCAGCGCCAAATCTGCACTGGCTCTCGAAATATCTCCTGGAAGGTAACGACCAGGGTGAGCCAGAACCACAACGCTGAGGCGAAAAGAATCGCCGCCTGCAGACCGTTACCACACTTGTCCCTCTGCTTGCGCCGCTCTCCATAGGACAAGACTAGAAGAGCGGTGAAAGCAACCGCGCCAAACGTATAAATCAAAAGAAATGTCAGGCGCAGCAGAGGCATGAGCAATAGCAGCGAATACCACGACGGTGGTGCTCGCCCCTCCTCTTAACACCATGCTACACGTTTAGGGGTGGTTGCCGGAAACTGGGGTTTTCGACACTGGGAGGACTCAGGTGAGTCGAGGTGATACCCCAGAGCGCTCAAATAGCAAATCGCATTTTTTCCCGGAGCGAAATGCCAAAAGCTGTAGTTCATACACACCTCGACACCGCTGTGTAAGGAGAACTGCTTCTGGAAGTGCTGAAGGTGGAGGTGCAGCGGTGGGAAGAGCTGACGGGCGGATCGAGAAGCGGGACCGGGAGCGACGGGAGTGGATGAAAAGTGCGTAGTGTTCTAGGTCGAACTACCGGGTGATGCCTGAAGAGGGGTCCCCTACGCCTCCAGACAAAGCGTGAGCCGGCCTAATCTGGTCAACCGATTGCTCTTTTGAGGCATTCTATGGAAGCCATTGGGTAGGTTTTGTTTATCAGCCCCCTGCCTGGGCTGACGAGGACGGGACCCCGCGCCGAAGGAAATCAAAAGAAACATCCGGAACTGCCAAAACTGCAATCCGAAACTGCCAAAACTGCGCCGAGACGCATTGATCCGCAAGGGGATACGCTAACAATCCTCAATGAGCGAACCAGCTCTGGGCTCAGTAGAGACGAAGACTCCATCGCTTGCGCGCCAACCAGCCTCGTTCCTCTCACTGCGTGCTCTCCGAAGGGCCGTGTCGTTGTCGACGCTCGTGTTTGCGCTGGCCTACTTCGGCTTGCAACTGCACCAGATTGACGCCGACACTCCGACCAACCTGGGTGCGGTACGCCTGGACGGGGGCGCCTTCTTCGACGAAGGGTACAAGACACTTGAAGCTCGGAACCTGGTTCTATTTGGCAAGACCAAATGGGCGGCAGCTGACGAGTATTCCGGCTGGTCCAGTAATCCTTTTACCATCTGGAGCAACTACTGGACATTTCGGCTGTTCGGGCTTTCCTTGAGGAATGCCAGGCTGTTGAGCCTCTGCTTTGCAGCCGGCGCCACAGTTTTGATGTGGCTGTTGTTGAGACGGCGTTTTGGGAGACTCCATGCTCACTGGGGGCTCACAGTCTTCCTGCTGCATCCGTTATTCATTCTGTATTCCCGCCAAGCGATTCTTGAAATCAAGATACTTTTCTTTGGCATGCTGGCCCTGTACTTTCTGGTATCCAGAAGGCACAGTCTTCCCGTGCGCACGATGTGTGCATGCGCCGGTTTTTTTCTGGCCTTTCTCTGTAAAGACACGATAGTGCCCTGGGTGGGCTCAATTCTGGCCGCAGCTGTCACACTGCACTTGAGTCAAGCTGTCACGAGCACACGAACGAAAAGGGCCGTTGCGGCGGGTGTGGCGGTGTTGGCAGCGACCTCCTGGGTCTGGTACGCATTGCACGGAGGCGAGTTTTTCTTCCAGGGTCGTCCGTTGGCTAGTCCGGCTGGAATTGTGAAAGGACTTCTGGCCATCGAAATCTTCCACATGAACCCGATGGTCGCCCTCCTGGCGTTGATCGGGTGCATTTACCTTACCTATGCTGTTCTCAGTAACCGGCCCTTTCGTCGTTCTGATCTGATGATGGTCTTCTGGTTACTGATTCCGCTGGTGGCCTTCACCTTGTTCGATTACCGGCCCACACGCTATTACATGCTCTGCCTGCCGGCCATGATCTGGCTCACGATTTACGCCCTTGTCAATCTGGGCGCGATTCTCCGGGCTCTCCCGTTGAGGCCCGCAGGCGTTATGGGCACAGTCCTCGTGCTGGTTGGGGCTATCGGTCTTCTCAGTTGCGGTATGCGTGTAATCCAGACCTTCCCTATGGGAATCGATCCGGAGATAACGTCGATTGTAGCCGTATCGCGCTACGGCCTGCCGCCTATCTTTCTGTGCTCGGCGGCGGTGGTCGTTATTATGGCTCGGTTGCGTCGTCACTCGTCGTTTTCCAAGCGAGCCACGAATCTGGGAATGGTTCTTCTGACGGCCTTCTGTTTGCTGAATGTATACGAGTTGGCACGATGGGTGCGTTCGCCGAAGTATGAGTTGCAGCGGGCGTTTAGGACGGTTGGGTCTCTTGGTCCGGATGCCGTTCTAGTAGGGGAGTGGGCGCCGCAGTTCAGCGTGGATACGGGTGTGAAAACCATCTACTCGTGTATGAAGCTTGGCGGCTGGAATGTTTACAACCTCAACCTGATTCGGCCGACTCACCTCCTGATCCTGGAATCCAGTTCGGACGAACAGCGATTCAAGGTTTTAGTGGACAAGCTTTATCCCGGCGCCCGTTCCTCCAAGCCGATTCGTCAGTTCGAATACGCCGGCCAACCGGTATCGATTTATCGCTTCTCGTTCCCTCCGCAATAGGACCGCACTGATCAAGCTGGTTCTGGTTGACGGAGCGCATGCACGCGCTTAGAATCCGGGCTAACCTATGCAAAACGTCGAGAGGGAGCGCCTCCGAGTAGGTGTCGAGAACGAACTACACAACAACATTATTCCCTTCTGGTTAGAGTATTCCGTAGACTTCGAAAACGGTGGTTTCTACGGTGGGATTACAAACGATCTGGTAGTCGACCACGAGGCCGATAAGAGCCTGATCCTTGTGACCCGAATTCTCTGGACTTTTTCCCGGCTGTTTTCCCGCTATCGAGACCGTGCCTATCGGGACATGGCCGTCCGCGCCTATGATTACTTGACCCGTCATTTCTGGGATAACGACGAGGGGGGCGCTTACTGGATGGTGAACTTCCAGGGAGAACCGCTTCAGACCTGCAAGAAAACCTACGGCCAAGCTTTCACGATTTATGCGCTGAGCGAGTATTCACTCGCTTTCAAACACCGCCCGTCACTGGAGAAGGCCAAAACCCTGTTCACACTGCTCGAAGAAAAGACGCGAGACCGCGTCCATGGCGGCTACTTCGAAACTTTCGAGAAAGACTGGCGGCTTGCAGCGGATCAGCGGCTGAGTGAAGCCGACATGGACGAAAAGAAGTCCATGAATACTCACCTCCACCTTCTGGAGGCGTATACCAACCTGCTCAAGGTATGGGACGACCCTTCGGTGAAGTCAAGAGTCGCGGAACTTCTTAAGATCTTCCTCTCGCACATCGTGGATCGGGGCAATTGGCATTTTCGGTTGTTCTTTAGAGAGAACTGGGAACCGCGATCCGAACGCGTCTCATTTGGGCACGACATCGAGGGAAGTTGGCTTCTTTGTGAGGCGGCGGGTATGCTCAGCGACCCGGCGACTCAAGCATCCGTGAGACAGGTCGCGCGGATGATGGCGATGTCGGTTCTTGAAGACGGCGTCGATGTCGATGGCGGTCTTCTTTACGAGGCCGAGAAGGGCGAAATCATCGACGACTCCAAGCATTGGTGGCCCCAGGCAGAGGCCTTGGTTGGTTTCCTGAACGCCTATCAACTCACCCATGAAGACCTGTTCTTCGAAAGCGCGGTGGGGGCTTGGCAGTTCATTGAGCGCTATATTGTGGACCGGCGGTGCGGCGAATGGTTCTGGAAGGTCTCCAGGGAGGGAACCCCAAGCCGCGATAAACGGAAGGTCGACGCCTGGAAAGGGCCGTACCACAACACCCGCGCCTGCCTGGAAACGATCGAGAGACTAGACAAGCTCGATCAGACTAAGGCCTGATCGCCAACTGACGGCGAGAATGCCTGTGAGAAAGGATCGTCGAGTTCTAGACGTATTATCCGCGTGATTCGCGCTGTCCTCGGGCACTCCACCCGCGGATAGCACGGATAGCGCGGATAACGCGGATAAGCCCGCCGATTTTTCACGCCTTCTGAGGCATCACCCCCGCACGATTTCCGTTGCCTTAAACGGGTCCTTCTTCAGGCGATAAAGCATCTCTCCGGCTTTGGGGACGTAGAGAATTCCCTGGTCCTCGCGGTTCTTCCACTCATCAATGCGGATCGAGTCCGGGTCGCAATACCCGAGGCCAATCTCACGACAAATCTCGCGCGGTATCCGGGTTGCAAGGACGACATGAATTCTGGCGATCTCGACTCCGTCCTCAAACATCCCGATTCCTCTCACATGGGTTGAATGCGCCATGACTCCGCCTGGAATGGACTGGAATCGGTCCATTTGCTTGAGGAAATAATCACGCACGTGGTATCCGATGCGACGGATGATCTCGCCGTGAGTCACGGAGACCTCCGTGATATGTGGGGCGTAGATAATCAACTCTCCCCCATCCGCCACCACCGGCTCCAGCTTGTACATGCATTTGGCGCCTGTCCAAAGGTCGTCATACATCCTCGGCGCACAGGAGAGGACCTTGTCGAACGGTCGATCGACGTAGGTGATATGAAGCTTTTCGGACAGGTCGGCCGCTGCGCTGAACGCTTCTTCAGGAGTTCCGAAGTACAGGCCCGCCAGTCCTGTCCCCTTAACCACGAGACTCAGGCAGAGCCTTTCCATGGGAAGAAAACCGGCTGCCCGGTCGACGACCTGTCGCAACGGCGTTTCTTTAGTTCCGATAATGACCGGGCTGGTAATCAGAGCGCCGAGCCAGTGGAACATGTCGATAATTTCCTGCCCTGCAATTCCCGGAAACAGGTACTTGTTTCCCCCTGAGAACCCCACCACCTCATGCGGAAAAGTCGGCCCGATGATCAGCAACACATCGTAATCAAACACGATTTTGTTGATAGTCACCTTGACCGGCGTGCACATCAGGCCCCCGGAAATCCTGCCGATTTCCTCCGCCGTAATGGTCCCGATATGACAAAGCTGATTGGGGTCTTTCCAATGATGGTTGAAAAACCGGGCCTTCGGGTAGCGAGCAGTACGATCGTCTTGGGTTATTCCGACGCGTTCGTTGATCTGCTCGTCGGACATGGGCGGATGAGTTCCGAGCGCGACCAGGAAGTCGAGGGCTGCCACTCGGTCAGCCAGCAGCTCGTAGACGACCCGGAACATGACGTCAATGGGAGCGGTACGCGTTTGATCCGGGATAATCGCCAGAACCTTTTTCCCGTCCAGCTTTTTTTGTTCAAATCCCTCCGCACAGATCTGCCGGATATCCGATTCTGTCAGGAGAGCAGTTTCAGATCCTTTGCCTATCATGATTTAACACCTTTCACAGGGGCCAGAGGCGACGCGGACAACGACGTTTCAGATCCTCGCGCTCCGCTCACGTTTATGAGGTCCTCTCTTAAATATGCGCCAGCCACCCGCCGTCAACATACAAGACCTGACCGGTAATGAAATCCGCGGCCGAAGAGGCGAGGAAGACCACGGCACCGACCAGGTCCGATGGTTCGCCCCACCGTTTCATGGGTGTTTTTTCCAATACCCATTCGTCAAACGCCCGATCCTCCCAAAGCGGCCGTGTCAACTCGGTCTTGAAGTACCCAGGCCCAACCGCGTTTACATTTATGCGGTACTGAGCCCATTCTACCGCCAAAGCTTTCGTAAGCAAGCCAATCGCGCCTTTGCTGGCGCTGTATGCCGGGATCATCGGCCGGGCGGCAGCCGTCATGAGCGACGCGATATTGACGATTTTACCTGGCTTCCCGGCGGCGATGAGTGGCTTGGCAAAGCATTGGGACAGAACGAAAGGCGCGGTCACATTCAGATCAAGTATGCTTCGCCACTCGTCAAGTGGGAAGTCGACTGCAGCCACCCGGAAGTTTTTTCCGGCCACATTAATCAGGACGTTCACTTCGCCGGCCAGGCTCAAAATCTGCTCGTAGTTCCTCGGAATCTCCTCGATGTCAGAGAGGTCGCAGGGGAAACAGCAAGCTTCGCCCCCGCCCTGTCTGATCTCTGCTGCTACTGCTTCCAAGGTGGATGGCACTCTTCCCAGGAGCACGACCTTCGCGCCGGATTCGGCGCATGCCATGGCGATGGACCGTCCGAGCCC
Source organism: Acidobacteriota bacterium (assembly GCA_035593865.1). GTDB lineage: Bacteria > Acidobacteriota > UBA6911 > RPQK01 > RPQK01 > RPQK01. The sequence goes on along the minus strand of DAOTAI010000079.1, from coordinate 8,725 downwards.
TCGACTAGCTCCTGTGACCAGCGCGGTTTTTCCCTGTAGTGCTCCCCGAAGCGGTTTGGACTCGTTTGAGGCGTTCATAGTCAAAACCCTTTCAAAATTGCCAGCATCGAATCATGAATCCGGCCGTTAGACAGAAGGATTTTCTTGTCGCGGGGCCCACACGGACCGCCTTCAAAGTCAGTCACCCGTCCTCCTGCTTCCTCTATAATCAACATTCCTGCCGCGACATCCCATGGCTTCAAGTGATACTCCCAGACGGCATCAAATCTGCCGCTGGCCACGTAGGCGAGATCTCTGGCGGCGGAACCTACCCGGCGCACGCCGGCAGCCCGGGTGATGAACTTCTGGAACAATTCCAGGTTGGCCCGCAGTGCATCAGGATCGTATGAAAAGCCGGTTCCCAGCAGGCTCTCTTCAAGCCGACTTCGATCCGAGACGTAAATGCGATCGCCGTTTAGAAAGGCGCCTTTCCCCCGCGAGGCCCAGAATAACTCATCCTCGATAGGGTCATAGATCACTCCCGATTCCAGCCGGCCCTCACATTCGATCGCTATGGAGACGCAGAAGGCGGGAACACCGTGCACGTAGTTCGTGGTCCCGTCAAGGGGGTCAATCAGCCAGTTGAACCTGGAGCCGTTGCCACTGGCTCCTGCCTCTTCGGCTAGGATGGTGTGCTCAGGAAAGGCGCGTCGAACACGCTCGATGATCAGCCGTTCCGACTCAAGGTCGAGCTCGGTGACAAAGTCGATCGGACCCTTCTTGCCAACGCGAAAATTCGAGCGGAACCTCTCCCGCAACAAACCGCCTGCATCCAGGGCGGCCTGTTTTGCTGTGTCGAGTAAGTCCATTGACGGTGGTGAAGGTACTTGCGGAGAGGAGCGCTACTGGCCCCTCTCCTCGATCCAAGCCTATACGTTGTAGGTGCTGGCTGAGACTTTACCGCCTCTCCCGGTCCAGTTGGTATGGAAGAACTGCCCGCGCGGCTTGTCGATTCGTTCGTAGGTATGAGCCCCGAAGTAATCGCGCTGAGCCTGAAGAAGGTTGGCCGGCAGTCGCTCGTGTCGATAGCCGTCGTAGAAACCGAGGGCGCTGGACATGGCCGGAACGGGAATTCCCAGCTCGACCGCCTTGGCAACCACGCGTCGCCAACTCGCCTGGTTCTCGTGAATGACGTTACGGAAGAAGTCATCAAGCAGCAGATTGTTCAGATTCGGGTTCTTCCCGAAAGCATCGCGAATCTCGCCCAGGAAACGGCTGCGAATGATGCACCCGCCGCGCCACATAAGGGCGATGCCGCCATAGTTCAGGTTCCAGTTGTACTCCTTGGCAGCTTCCCGCATCAGCATAAAGCCCTGGGCATAGGAGACGATCTTGGAAGCGTACATCGCTCGCCGGAGGTCTTGAATGAACTCCTCCTTGTTCCCCTCGAACTCTGTGCAAGGCCCCTGCAGGACTTTCGAGGCAGCGACCCTTTCATCTTTCAAGGCTGACAGGCAACGAGAGAAAACCGCTTCCCCGACCAGCGTCATGGGAACGCCCAGGTCGAGCGCAGTGATTCCGGTCCACTTGCCTGTCCCCTTCTGTCCAGCGGTGTCCAGGATGTAATCGACGACGTACTGTCCGGACTCGTCCTTGGTGGCTAGAATGTCTCTGGTAATCTCGATCAGGTAAGAATCGAGCTCACCCTTGTTCCACTCGGCAAACACCTCGTGCATCTGCTGATTTGAAAGATCGAGGCCCTCGCGCATCAGCTGGTAGGCTTCGGTAATCAGTTGCATGTCGCCGTACTCGATACCGTTGTGCACCATCTTTACGAAGTGCCCGGCACCGTCTTCGCCAACCCAATCGCAACAGGGCTCGCCTTGTGGCGTCTTCGCAGCGATGGATTGAAAGATCTCCTTGACATGAGGCCAGGCCGCCGGAGAACCACCGGGCATCATTGATGGACCGCGCCGCGCGCCTTCTTCTCCGCCCGAAACGCCGGTGCCGATATAGAGCAATCCCTTCGATTCCACGTACTTGGTTCGGCGAATCGTGTCAGGGAAGTGGGAGTTCCCGCCGTCGATGATGATGTCACCTGGTTCCAGGTGGGGTAAGAGCAGTTCAATGAAGTCATCAACCGCCTTGCCTGCCTTGACCAGCAGAAAGACTCGTCGCGGTTTCTTCAAAGTCGCGACGAATTCCTCGATCGAGTGGGTCCCGATCACGTTCGTGCCCTTGGCTTCGTTCGCCAGGAAGTCATCAACCTTGGACACGGTACGGTTAAAAGCGGCCACCACATAACCGTGATCGTTCATGTTAAGAATCAGGTTCTGGCCCATCACGGCGAGGCCGATCAATCCGATGTCAGCCTTTGCCTCGTTTGACATTTCACATCCTCCTAAGCAGATTACGGCCCGTCACCCGCGGGCCACTACTCTGAAACCCAGCCCTTGCCCCTTGGCCGCCAGGCTCTGGCGCTCGGCTGGGACAACTAAAGTCGTATTGAAAAACTCCCGTCTTATCGGATAGTTTTTGCGAAGGAGATCGAACTCGATTCCCCTCTTTTCCCCTGCGCTCACAGCCCGCCGCAGTGCCTCGTCATCTTTACGGATATCGTACAGTGACGGGATCAGTGCACGCAGCACCTCCTCGTCTCCTCGTGAGTCGCACGCCGAAACTTCCAGGCAGGGAACATGCGAAGGCGGAAGCAGGTCAGGCAGGCCGAGCTCCGGCTGCTTCCCCAGATATCGGCACAGGTCCACGTATAACATGGCTGTTGCCGTGACTTTTCCGTCAAAGGAATAGCCCGCGATATGCGGCGTGCCCAGGAAGGTATGAGCGACCGTCCTTGGATCAATTTGGGGTTCGTTTTGCCAGACGTCAAGAACCGCAAACCTGATCCTTCCCGAATCGAGAGCCTGAACCAGGGAAACCTCGTCCACCACCTTTCCGCGCGACGTATTGATAAAACACGCGCCCGGCTTCATTCCAGCAAAGAATGCGTTCCGGCACATTCCGACTGTCGCGTCCGGCCCTTCGTGCTCGAGAGGAACATGAACGGTCACATAGTCTGCCTCGGCCAGCACCTGTGGCAATGGAAGATATTTGGGGTCTCCCGTCGCTCGCTGTTTTGGCGGATCATTAAGTACGCACTTCATACCCAGGGCCTGGGCTTTGGCGACTACCCGGGAGCCGACATTTCCGACCCCCACCACTCCGATTACCGCTCCTTCCAGCCTGCTCCCCTGCTCTGCGGCCATCAAAAGTAATGCGGCAATAACATACTCCGCGACGGAATTCGCATTCGATCCGGGTGCGCTTGCAAAGGCAATCCTCTGGTTGCTCAAGTAATCGGTATCGACGTGGTCCACTCCGATCGTCGCCGTGCCTACGAATTTCACCCGGGAGCCGTCCAGCAGCGCACGTCCAACCCGGGTCACCGAGCGCACGAGCAAGGCATCGGCGTGTCGAACCTCCGCCGGCCCAATCGCGCGGCCAGGCAGGAGGGTAAGAGAGCCAAGGCGACCAAAAGTCTCCCGGGCAAACGGTATGTTTTCGTCGACGACGATCGTAAAAGACATTTTTTGATATTACGAAACGGGCTTTGTTTTAGGACCTGTCTCTAAACCCCGCTGAAGGCGGAAAAACCGCCGTCCACGGGCACCACGATTCCTGTGACAAAAGCGGAAGCCGGCGACACAAGCCAGAGCAGTGTGCCGAGGAGATCCTCCGGGGTTCCGTATCGTCCCATAGGTGTGTGATTTATAATTGCCTGCCCGCGGGCTGTTGCTTCTCCGGTTTTTTCGTCCACCAGCAGGAAGCGGTTCTGGTCGGTCAGGAAGAAACCCGGCGCAATCGCGTTAACCCGGATCTTCGGTGAATATTCCTGGGCCATGTGCACCGCCAGCCACTGTGTGAAATTGCTGACCCCGGCTTTCGCTGCGGAATACGCAGGAATCCGCGTCAGCGGTCTGAAGGAATTCATGGACGAGACGTTGATGATGACACCTTCCCCTTGCGCGGCCATGTGGCGGCCGAAGATCTGACTCGGAATGATCGTGCCCAGCAAATTCAGGTCAAATACGAACCGCAGCGCTTCCTCGGGGAGGTCGAAAAACGAGCGATCCGGTGAAGTGGAGGCTCTGGGATTGTTTCCACCGGCGGCGTTAATCAGGACATCTACCCGACCGTGTGTCTGCACTATTTCGTTGGCCGTTTGTTCGAGCCCATTTCGGTCCAGGACATCGGCGTATACCACCGTGCACTTGCCTTTGTTGGTGTCGATACGATGCAAGAACCGCTCGGCAAGTTTGGGATCCCGGTCAAGAATGGCCACGTTGGCATGGCATCCAACTAACGCGCAGGCCATTTCGCCGCCCAGAATTCCCGCGCCGCCGGTAATGACGACTGTTTTTCCACTGAAGTCGTAGTATTTCGTCACCTCTTCAAGATTCATACGGATCATCCCCTCGTCCCATTTGCAAACGGTGTCACATGCTTCATGAAATGCTCCTCAAGTCCACTGTAATAAACCTCTTCGTTGGACCGAAGAGCTTCGTACAATTCGATCCGGAAGCGGGCGTCATGCAGGACTGAACCAAAGGTCACATGCAGGGCCTGGCGGGCGTGGAAATCATCCAGCAATCCGCTCAGCTGCTCGTCCGCCAATTGGCCGATGTCCGGGACTCGGGACGGCTCGGCCGAGACATGATAGGTGGCCCGGTCCACCGCGTAGTGTTCAAGCGCGAAGCAGAGAATGTCGCGGAACAGGTTCGGCCGGATACGGCTCAAGGCTCGCAGCGCTTCAAGGTAACTCGTTCCGGCCGTCTTAACGTGTACAAGATCGCCTGCCAGCCGCGCGTAAACCGGGTAAACCGCAAATTTATCAGACCCGGAGTGGAGGCTCAGCTTGTAGGGACCCAAGTGGCGGGCTACCGCCACATGAGGAGCAAAATCGCGCTCGAACTCGGCAACTGCCTCTTCAATGGGCGTGCCGGGTTTTCCCATGTAATCGACGCCCTTCTCGAAACGGCCGACATACCGAGGGGCCAGACTCACCCAGTGAGCGCCCAGCCTCTTCATCTGAGTTGCGATGAACACGTGCTCCGCGACCGTAGTTACCGAATTCGTCTCGTCGACGCTCATCTCCAGATCGAAGGGTTTGTCTCCCATCAGCTCGGCGAGGTGGCGGTACATCCGAACCGTGTGCTCCACCACTCTCCCGTACTTGACTGCCGCCCGAATGACCTCTTCCTCGCTGAACCTGAATCGGAATTCACCAAAATTGAAATCGCCGGCCGTCAGTTCGTGCACCAGGTCAGATAGCGTCGTTTCGAGATAGTCCCAGGGCAGATTGCTGGCCTTCTCACGCAGTTCAGTCTCTGACGCTGTCTCGGCACTTTCATCAACATAGTCACCGGGGTCGACGGTAAAGAAGGTGTAGCCAGCCTTCACGCAAGCATCGATGTCCTCCAGCGTTTTCAGGTGATCAGCGTCGGCGCCGAAGCCCGCGCGCCATCCCTCCTGAAACACGCCCCAAAGTGCGTCATCCTGGACCGATTGCGGATTGCGTCCAGTTCTTGCATTCTCCCGCATCGATTGCTGGGCGAATATGGGGCGGATCGCGGTCGAATCATCACCAAACACTCGTCGGACCGCCCGGATATGACCAGGCGTAGCCAGACCAAGGCGGTCACCAAACCCGAACGACTTGCTGATGCCGAAAGCCTTGGGAACCAGAAAATCAAACAGGCCGCGCAACGCCGCTGCATTCTCAGAAGTGAGCGGACAAATCGCAAGGTTGGTCATCACTCCTTCGATGAGCATGCGATGGACAGTCCCTGAGAATGGTCCGGGAATGCTGTCGGCACTCAGGATCCCTAGGCTCTTCGAGCCAGAACGGGAAATCATGAAAAAAAGCGCCTTTTCGCGAGCAGTAATGGACTTGGAATAGACTTTAAAATTGCCGATCTGCCGGAGTTTCTGTGAGAAAGCTTCTGCCTCTTCAGCAGTCAGTCGAGACTCCACAGTTAACTCAGCCAGTCTCTGAACCAAACTCATCACGTACCTCGTTTCCTGGGTTTAACGGTAAGGTCGGTGGTCCGGTTGTCGACCGGCGCCGTGAAACAAGCGACAACCTGAACAGCCCGAACCCGGAACGTCAGCAAGAACGAAAGCATAGCACCTCCGGCAAACGGCGGCAACAGCCGCCGCCGTGCTGGCAGGATCGCAACCCATTACCGGCAGCCACAGAGAAAGGCAGAGAAAAACAGAGAAGCGTGCGAGTGAGAGACGTATCGAGAACGCCGAGATCGAAAGTTCGTAGTACCGAGCTTAGTCTGCCTGCGGTCAGTTGCTGGGCTATGGCCGATTTAAGACCCGCCTGAAGGCGAGACTACAAACTCTGAGCCACGCCAGAGGCAACAGATGACTGCGAGAAGATCCCCTTTTCGAGCAGGTAGCGTGTCTTGGCGTAGGCGGCGGCATGCGGGTCGTGCGTAACCATGATAATGGTCTTCTTGAATTGTTCATTCAGTCCCTTGAGCACTTCGAGGACCTCACGAGCCGATTGCGAGTCCAGATCACCGGTTGGTTCATCCGCCAGCAAGCAGGTGGGATCGGTCACGATTGCCCGCGCGATTGCCACTCTCTGCTCTTGTCCGCCCGACAGCTGTCTTGGATAGTGTTCGATGCGGTCAGTAAGCCCAACCAGGTTCATGGCGGTCATGACGTGCTCGCGCCGCTCCTTTTTTGTCAGTGACGTGAGCAGAAGCGGCAGTTCAACGTTTTCGAAAGCTGTCAAAACGGGAATCAGGTTGAAATGCTGAAAGACGAAGCCGATATGGTGGTTTCGCCAGGCGGCCAGCTCATCTTCGGACATCTCGTTTAAGTTCTCGCCAGCGACGATCACTGATCCCTCGCTGGGTCGATCCAAGCCTGCAATGATATTCAAGAGCGTGCTCTTGCCCGAACCTGAAGGTCCCATCAGGCATACAAAATCTCCCGGAAATACCTCGAGGTCGATGCGCTCCAGCGCGCGCACCTCGACGCTATCCCGATGAAACGATTTGCTCAAACCTGAAATCTTGATCAATGGTTCGCTCATAGTCTCACTCAACGCTCTTCAGCCGGCTGCTGATTTGCGGATTTTCAATGAAGGTTACATTCGCGGTCATCTCCGGCCGCAGGTGTTCATCCGGCTCGAGGACCTTCACCTTCACCTGGATCGTTGCTTTCTGCCGGTTTGCCTCTGGAGCGATCTCGTCGATGCGGCATCGATACTTGCGATCCGGAAAGGCTTCCGGACTCATGAAACACTCCTGATCAGATGAGATCCGGTTAAAATCGGCCTGGCTGATGTCGAGCTCGACCTGTAAATCCGTCAGGTCAGCAAGCGAAACCACCGCCGATTTAGCTCCCCTTTCTCCGGCAAATGAGGTGGTTACCATTTCGCCGATCTCGACGATTCTTTCAAGCACGGTTCCGTCAATCGGTGCCCGGATCAGAGTGGCGTCGAGAAGCGTACGGGCGTATTCGAGATTGGCCCGGGCACGGTCGACCTCGGCCCTCGCAAGGGCGATCTGCTCCTTCCTCGGCCCCAGTTTCATCAGTTCGTAGTTGCGTTCGGCTACTCTCACGGCGGCTTCTGCCATGTCGCGGCGCGAGCGGGCGTTATCGACCTCTTGTTGAGCGACAATCCCGCTCTCGGCCAGAAGGCTCTCCAGCCGCTTCAACTCCAGAGCAGCGTTGACCGCATCGGCTCGATACCTGGCCAGTTCGGCCTCGGATCGCTGGATCTCTTCGGGGCGATTTCCGGCCTCCAGTTCGGCGAGCTGTGCCTCAGCCGCCCGCAACGCCGCCTCTGCCTGTCGGACCTGCGCCTGGTATTCGCGATCGTCGAGCCGGACCAGCAATTGTCCCTTGCGTACCTTGTCGCCTTTTTCAACGCCGATCCAGGCTACTTTGCCCATCACTTTCGAGCCGATCGCGATCTTATGATGAGCCACGATGTAGCCGGAAGCTCTGAGCACTTCCCCGGTCGTGCGGGCTTCGCTCTCCGACTCGTTTGCCGTGGCTCCTTGCTCGACCGGAATCTGCGCGGACGTGTCTGGCGCAAGCCGAAGATATGCATAGATCAGGGCAATAACGCCGGCGCCCGCCAAAAGAAAAGCGACAACCAAGACCCAACTGCGATTGTCGTTTCTTCGGAAACCGCCCTTTTTCTCCGGGTCGATGCGTAAACCCTTGAGGTCTTTTACCATCGTCTCCTCTTTCCGATCGCTTGCAAGCCGACGGAACTAGTCACGCAGCACTTCAACGAGTCGAATACGGGCAGCTCGACGGGCTGGCAGTATGCCACCCAGAATCCCGATCACGGCAGCGAAAATAAGCCCTTGAAGCAGAATCCACGGTGTAATCCGGAAATGGAACAGCACTTCGCTAAATGACATAAAGTTGGCTGTCCCGGTTGAAAGTCCGTGCAGTGGAAGCGCCATTACGCAGCCCAGAACGCCCCCTGCCATGGCCAAGATCAATGATTCGACGACAAAAGAAGACAGAATGCTTCGCCGCCTGAAGCCCAGCGCCCGAAGGGTTCCGACTTCCTTCATTCGACTCAGGACTGCTGAGTACATCATGTTCATTGCCGCAAAACACGAACCGATTCCCATAAGAACGGCAATGAAATAGCCCAGAGCCTTGATTCCGGCTGAACTGACCGTCTGTTCCTGGAAATAAGCTTTCT
>DAOTAI010000607.1:0-2435 GCA_035593865.1 Acidobacteriota bacterium | reverse complement strand
AAAACTGTCAAGGATGTGTTCGGATAAAAGTGTCAAGGATGTCTTAGTTCGCACAAACGATGGAAAATGGAAAATGCTTTCCCCACGAAAAGGGAAAATCGACTTAGGATCAAAATGGCAAGGGGCGAGAACGGCAGGTCCATTACCCTGCAGTTTCGCCCCTGGATTCCCGAAGTTTACGCCTCAGAAGGCCCGACGTCTTCCCATCGGGGGCCCGTCGACACCCGCGCCGGGTCGCATTCGCTCGTGGCGTTTATCCCGGAACTGAGCCATTTTTTCACGTTGCTCGGGAGTCAGAATCTGCCAGATCTGGGCATGCACGCGTTCACGGGAAACGATCGTCTGGGCAAGAAGCTCACCTTGTTTTTCCGCCAACCGGGTGACTTCAGCTTCATTGAACTGCCCATCCTTGGTCGCCTCGTCGAGCGCCTGCCGAATTTCGCGCATCTGCTCATAAACCGGCTTCATGATCTCGCGTTCGGCGGCGTGGATCTTGCTGATTTGCTCCCTCTGCTCGTCGGTCAGGTTCAAAACCCTCGCCATGCGGCCCATGAATGGACCCCGTTTGAAGCCCTCCGGCGGCCCGCCGCGTTGGGCCATTGCCCCCGCGCTGCCAAGTACGAGTAAGACCGCCGTGGCTAGTATCCCTTTCACTCTCATTGTTACCTCCTCTGATTCATTGCGTCTTACACTGAGTATTACGAGACGGGCGCCGCGACGTTTATCAAGAGTTGTAAGAGGTATGTAAAAAACTGTAAAGAGACGAAAGCCGTCAGGTAGCGAGAAACAGCATGCCTGCGAGGACACTCACCAGGACGACAGCCATTGCAGCCAGGAGAACGATCGCCAGCTTCTGCCCTTTTGCCAGATCCGCTTTTAACGAAGCTAAGTCTTCGCAGACGGCGCGCACTCGCCCTTCAAGTCGCTCCATCTCCTGCTTCAGGGTTTCCTGGTTGGTAAGGAGGTTTTGAAAGGCCGTTACAGTGGACAGGCCCGAAAAGCCGTTGCCATTGTCGAAGAGCGACTGCTCCATTACTCGTTTTGCGGCGAGCACCTCGCGCATCCCCGCTTCAAAGTGCCGCTGATAAATACGTTTCTCCCCGTCATCTCCCGGCTCCATGCTGGCCATCTGCGCAGCTTTTAAGACAGCGTTCTTTATGTCACCACCGCTCACTTCAAATTGATCGGCCAGGCTGCGGAAATCTACATCGTCACCAAGCGGAGTCTTTTCCGGATGCAGTTGCACTTTCCAGATCAGCAAGCGTTCCTCCCTGGTTGGCAGTTTGAACAGAATGTGCGTTCGAATTCTTCGTTCGAAAGCCGGATCGAAATTGGCAGCAAGGTTGGTCGCAAAAATAGTGACACCTGGAAAGTGTTCGATCTCGCTGAGCAGGACATTCACCACGGCGTTCGCTTCGCGTTCGTAGCCATAATTGAGCGACGCAAACCGACGAGAGGCGATGGCGTCCGCTTCGTCGAAGAAAAGGACGGCGTCTTGCTCAGCCGCGGCTCGAAATAGCGACACCACGTTCTTTCCGGTCTCCCCCACCCACATCGATTCAAGTTCGGCGTAACGGACAACCAGAAGCTTCTTCCCCAATGCATTAGCCAGCGCCTCTGCGCAGATTGTCTTGCCGGTGCCCGGAGGCCCCGCAAAAGCAAACGCCAGGCCCAGACCTTCGGGGTGCCGTTCTCCCAGTCCCCAGTGATTGAAAATCAGCTCATGCTTGGCGATCTGGTTGAGGGCATACTCGAGCGAACGGAGCGTTTCGGGAGGCAGGATTACGTCCTCAAAAGTCCTGGTCGGCACCACGGCCTCAACCAGGTTGCGTTTTGAATTCGTAAGCAGTTCCCAGAAACCCATGGCGGATTTGTTACGCGGTCAGTCCAGTATAACAGGCTCAATGGCCGACACCGGCTGCTGTCCGCCCTGCCTCCTACCCGCTCTCTGTTTACGTCAAAGATGGACGTAGAATCCCACTCGTGGCCGCACAGCCCAAGGCTCTCGGTCTCCTGGTTCTTTTCCTGGCAGGCACCTTCGTGAATCGTGAATCCTGCCACCCTAAACCCCATCGCCTAATTGGTTTACAGCTGCGAATGGACTTGCTATTTGACTGCGCGTTATTTTCTCTGCCGGCATGATAGGCAGATTCTGCGACATGCTGTTTGCTTCCGTGATCGCCTTGGCGTCCTTCCTCTTATGGTGGTGGTCGGGGTCATGATTCTCTGCTCGCACGGTCGGCCTGTCTTTTACAGCGAGAAACAGTTAGGACTGCGGGGGACGAGAGTTTACTCTCTATAGGTTCAGGACTTTTTTTGACGTCGGATCGGATTGCAACGCCTGCGACAACCTGTGGTCCCGGATCAACAAGAATGGCCATCCCAGGGAATGCAAGGGGCGTCTGGCTCAAATCCTTCGCAGACACAGCATCGAC
>DAOTAI010000078.1:0-15087 GCA_035593865.1 Acidobacteriota bacterium | reverse complement strand
CCCTGGCGAGTTTTGCCTCCTGCAGGTTAGTCATGCCGATCAGATCCATGCCCCAGCTTCTATACAAATTGGATTCGGCACGGGTCGAAAAGGCAGGCCCTTCCATGCACACATACGTCCCGCCGCGCTTTATGGGGAATTCCATGGTCTTGGCGGCCCCGGCCACCTCCTCGGCCAGTCTTGCGCAAATTGGATCCGCGAATGAAATATGTGCCACTACTCCGTTTCCGAAAAAAGTAGACACACGATGTCGAGTCCGATCGACAAACTGATCGGGAAGCACAAAGTCCATGGGTTTGTGCTCGAGTTTAAGAGAGCCGACCGCGCTGGCTGAGAGAATCTGCTTCACTCCGAGTTGCTTAAATCCATGAATGTTAGCGCGGTAGTTAATTTCGCTTGGCATGACCCGGTGCCCTCGCCCGTGTCTGGAGAGGAAAGCGACCCGTTTGCCTTCGAGCATCCCGGTCATGTAAGCATCACTCGGTTTTCCGAAGGGTGTCTTCAACTCAACTTCCGTCCGGTTGCTGAACCCCGGCATGTCATACAGTCCGCTGCCGCCAATGATTCCAATGTCTGCCTCGTTCACCCTTACCTCCGTATGAATCCCGAAATCCAATTCAGCCCTTCATTCTAGGACTGCCACTCAAACGGGGCCAAGTGGTATTTTCCTTCGGTCTCGCGCAGAAAACCGGCCGGTTGCTCGGGATCATGCTCAAAGAAGAGAACCCAGTTTTCTGCCACAGCCTGGCGGTAGATCGTCTTTCGGGTCTCGAGAGTGGTCAAGGGATACAGGTCATACGCCATGATCCAGGGAAGGGGTACGTGCGCTGCCGTGGGACACAGGTCCGCCATATAGAACAGGCTTTGTCCGGCTGACTGAATAAGGACAGATTGATGCCCTCGTGTGTGTCCGGGGGTGTGGATTACTCGAATTCCCGGCAAGACTTCCTCGTCAGCCTCGATCAGCCTCAACACCTTTCTTTCCTTCAAGACCGCCCAATTCTGTTCGAAATAGCTCACCGCCGATCGCTCATTCGGGCAGGTTGCATCCTGGTACTCTTCAATTCGCACCAGGTATTCGGCCTTGGGAAAGGTGGGGACGATGATGCCGCCCTCGTATCGCGTATTACCTCCGCAGTGATCGAAGTGCAGATGTGTGTTGATAACGATATCGATGTCTTGCGGTGACACGCCCAGTCGGCTGAGCTCCGCAATGATAGCCGTCTGATGCTCGATCCGGTAGATTCGAACTTCCTTTTCGCCATACTTGTCGCCGCACCCGGTGTCGATGAGGACATTGTGGCTCCCCGTGCGGACGAGCAGGCAGTTCAGTCCCAGCCGGATCCGGTTCTTCTCATCGGGGACTGTCTTTTTCTCCCAGAGGGTCTTCGGAACGACGCCAAACATCGCTCCTCCGTCGAGCCAGAAGTTGCCATCAGATATCAGGTGCAAATCGAAATCGCCGAATTTCAAAGCGACCTCCTTGTGTCTTCACGGGGTGTTTTTTCGTTCACGCCAGGGCCTGTTGAGGAATCAGCTCGCCTGTGGTTCCGTCGGGGGAATGCCGGCCCTTCTCACCAATTCCTCCAAGACGGAATCCAAATCAATTTCGCGCTCGTCAAGGCGCTCGATCAGGTGGTCAAGCTCTTCGGGCTTGACGGAGTTCACGATTCGGGAGACCAGTCGCTGGCTTACCAGCCTCAATAGTCTCTGCCGCTGGACGGCTTTCTTTCTGGTGTCCTGCCGGCCGGTTTGAAAATCGTGACACGTTTGAATGAGGTTGATCAATTCATCTACGCCCTGTCCAGTAGTGGCAATGGTTTTGACAAGGGGCGGATTCCAGCCGTCCTCCCTGGCAATCATCTTCAAAAACGATCTGAGTTCTCTTTCCGCCCGAGGCGTTTCGGGGTGGTCTGCCTTGTTGATCACGAAGATGTCGGCTATCTCCATCACTCCGGCCTTGATGGCCTGGATGCCATCGCCCATGCCTGGGACCAGGACAAGGAGTGTTACATGGGCAGTGCTGACAATATCGATCTCATCCTGTCCGACACCAACCGTTTCGAGCAAAAGCATGCGGTAGCCGGCCGCATCCAGGACGCTGAGTGCATCCTCGACGGCAGCCGAAAGGCCGCCTAGCTGTCCACGTGTTGCCATGCTCCGGATGTAGACGCCCGGGTCGGATGCCAGGGCTTGCATGCGGATGCGGTCGCCCAGGATCGCACCGCCGGAAAAGGGGGAAGTCGGATCTACGGCAATGATCCCGACTTTGAGCCCTGCTTCGCGGTAGTGCAATGCCATTCGGGCAACCAGAGTGCTTTTGCCTGACCCCGGGCTGCCCGTCACACCAATTACAAGCGCCTGCCCGGCGAGAGGGTAGATTTGGCGGAGCAGATCACGGGTCTCGGTCGATCGGGTCTGTTCCAATTCGGTCAAAACCCGGGCGACCGCCCTCACATCCCCCCGGGCGATCTTCTCAACTCTATCCGCAATTCGCGCCGCATTACTGTCGTTCACCGTTAATTCCAATCCATGTTACTTTTAAAGGCAACGAGAGGAAAGTTCATCATGTTTCAGAGGAGGTGCTATGGCAGGGAAACCGATTGAAGTTGCCTACTACTACAGAATCAAGTGGGGCCACCACGACGAGTTCATCGAATTGTTCAAAAAGAATCACTACCCGGTCTTGAAAGCTCAAATCGAAACGGGCCGGATTCTTGAAATCCGCACTTATACTCCTAAGTTCCACGGGGACGGGCGAAGCGATTGGAACTTCCTCTCGGTCCTCGTGTACCGGGATTGGGAGGCCTTGGCGGCTTCAACCGACCCAGAAATCGTCAAGCGCCTTTATCCGGACCAGGAGACCTTCAAACGCGAAGAACAGCGGCGCTTTGAACTCGTAGAAGCCCATTGGGACGTGCCGCTGAAAGAAGTGCCGATGGAGTAGCAAACCGTGCACGAATTTAAGATTTGAGGGCCTACCTCCCAAATCGAGTGTGTACGAATACCGGTCAAGCCCGGAGCCGGGAGCGGGCCGGGAGAGCACGGCGGTTGAGTGTGGCGCTTTTCAGCGGTGTATCGAAACCCTGGGTTGAGTGATTCGCACAAAACGCGAATCACTCAACCACCAGCCTCGTCTCAACCTGCTGCTCGCACGCTTGACCCGTTAATACTCGTAAGTTCAATTTAAATCACGGGACTACTTTTCACGTTTTTCGATGCTTGCCACGCAGGGCCTGCCCCAAGCTGTAGGCGAAGGCAGGCGCCTCACTCAACCGCCACGCCGCTGGCCCTCAACCCTCACGTCGCACGTTGTAGGTCACCTTTACGGGCCATTGCATCATTCCATAGATGAGGCCTGTATCGGCGATGTTGATGATAAGAGCATTGTCGATCCAATCCTCGATGGTATGCTCCCAGATGTTTCCCCGGGCGATCGCGGGCGAGATCGAGTAGCTGCCCGGACGCATCCGCGGTACGTCAATTTTGAACCCAACGGTGATAATTTGGCCGCACTGGGCCGGCGGCAGATGAAGACCCTCGTATGAGGTGTTCGATGAGGTAATTTCGACCCCGAGGCGATCCCGAACCGTGAAACCGATGATCGGGTGTTCAAGATTCCGGTGTATGCGCGCCGATATAACGAGCTGAACCTCCTGTCCAGCGCGCATCTCATTTAAAACCTCTCCGTCCTTGGACAGCAGGATAATCCCCATGATCTCCGCGCCGCCGGCGCCGAAACGGTTATGCACGAAGGGGATGGTGTTAACGACCTGCAGCCCGGTGTCCTGGTCTGCAGCGCCCCAGAATTCGCCCTTTCCGGCCGCCCTCTTCTCGCGTTCGAAAATCAGCGCCTGGTAACGCTGTACCACATGCTCGGGTGTCCCGTCCTCAAGCTTGCGTCCGTGATCCAAAAGGATGGCTCGATCGCAAAAGCGGGTCACGGCTTGCAGATCGTGCGTCACGAAGAGAATGGTTTTGCCCGCTTTCCGCAACTGGTTAATACGGTTTATGCAGCGATGTTGGAAAATCACGTCGCCGACGGCCAGCGCTTCATCGACCAGCAGAATGTCGGGGTCCGAATGGATCGCCGCGGAGAAGGCCAGGCGCATGAACATGCCGCTTGAGTAGGTCTTCACCGGTTGATCAATGAATTCACCGATTTCCGCGAACTCCAGGATCTCGGGCAGTCGCTCCTGCACCTGGGCGCGGGTGAATCCCATAATCGCGCCGTTCATAAAGACGTTCTCACGTCCAGTGAATTCCGGGTTGAAACCGGATCCGAGTTCAAGGAGCGCGGCCACCGTCCCGTTGACCAGGCAATCTCCACGTGTCTGACGCAGTATGCCGGCCACAATCTGCAAAAGCGTGCTTTTGCCCGAACCGTTCTGGCCGATGATCCCTACTGTCGAACCGGCCTGCACTTCGAGGTCCAGGTCTTGCAACGCCCAGAATTCTCGATGGAACTGCTTCCGACGCAGCAGCAGCATTTCCAGAAGCTTCTGCGACGGCCGGTCGTATATCGGGTATTTCTTCGAGAGATGTTTGAGGGAAATGACCGGTTTAGAGGACATCCACGAATTCCCTCTTGGTGTTCCTAAAAACAAATCCTCCGAGCCCGAAAACCGCCAGGCTGAAAAGCATCAGCAGGAGGAAGGAGTCAGGATCAGGTACCTGATTCTCGAGCAGTATGTTCCTGTAACCTTCCACGACGTGAGTCAGCGGGTTCAACCGAATAGCGGACCGGTATGGGGCTGGCACATGTTCGATCTGGTAGAAAATCGGGGTGAACCAGAACCAGAACACCATCAGGACGGAGAGAACTTGTACGGTGTCGCGGAGGAACACCTGCAGTGAAGCTGCCAGCCACCCGAGGCCGACTGCCAACAGGAACAGCAGGAGAAGGTAGGCTGGAGCCAGCAGCGAGATCCAGCCCAAAACGTCAAATCCAGCCAGTACGATCAACAATATCCCGAAGCCGACGAGATGCGTCGCCAGATTTGAAATTGCCACAGTTATCGGAAGTATCTCCGAGGGGAAAAGAGTCTTTCGTATCAAGTGGCTGTGATCGACCACCGAAGTACAGGAGCGCACGACAGTGTCCTGGAAGTAAAGCCAGGGAAGCATGCCGCAGAAGGCGAAAAGCGCGAAATTATCGATTGTTTTCAGGTTCGGTCGAACTTCAAAGATCACGGAAAAAACAAAAGTGTAACTGATAAGGAGTACCAAAGGGTGGATGACTGCCCAAAAGAGCCCCATGAAAGAGCCAACGTATCGAGTCTTCAAATCACGCTGGACAAAATTCCAAATCAGGTGCCGTTGCAGCAGGATCTTCCTGAAAAAATTGGACGAGATGACGGCAAGCCTGAAATCGGCGATACCCACTTAGCCTCCTGACAACGCTCAAACCTGGGTTTCTAGACGTCCCGCACGAGTTCTCTGAACATCTGTTCGTACTGGTCGACGATCGATTCCCAATCATAGCATTGGCTTACGCGTTCCTGCGCCTGGGACTTGTAGGATTCGAACGTTTCTCCGGAGCAGCAAACCCTGTGCAGGAGTGCTGCAAGCGAGTCAGGATCGTTGAACCGATACACGAGGCCGGCCTGTCCGAGAACCTCCAGATTTTCCCGGGTATCGTTGACCAGAACAAGGCAGCCCGCTCCCATCGCTTCCAGAAGTGCTGGATGAGTGCCACCGACTTCGGTGGCGTGCACGTAACAGAGGCAATGCGACAGGAGTTCCCGGTAACCGACGCCGTAGATGGCGCCTGGCATGATCACATTTTTCCCTTCCGCCTGGCGGCGCAGTGAGGCAATGTATTTACGCGAGTAAGGGGCGTCCCCCACTAGCACGAGCGGCTGCCTGATGCCTGCCCTGCCGTACCCCTCGATTACGATATGCGCGTTGTTCTCGGGTTCCAGGCGGCTGACGTAGAGAATATAGGAGCCTGCTGTAAGTCCCAGCTTTTCTAAGGCTTCTGTCGTCTCGGTTCGGCCAACGGGAGCGCCATAGGGAATGAACCGGGAGCGAAACCCGTACTCCTGTTCGTAATACTCACCGATGACCCGGGCGTCGGCGATCACTTGATCGGGAAGCACCGTCGAGAGGAACTCGCTGAGTCGGTAAAACCATCGTCCCAGAGAATTCCATTTCTTTCGCTGTCGTTCGATCCCGTCGACATTCAAAACCACTTTTTGTCCTGCTAAACCGGGGAGACAGCAAAGGAAGGCGTTCGCGGCATTACAGACGAGCAGGACCTGATGTGATGAAAACAGCGCCAGCAGGACGGAAAGTGCTGTATGACTCACCGTGTCGAGATATTTGTGCCGGATACAGGGTAGGACGCGTATCGTGACTCCGCGATACTCCTTCAGGGAGGGCGGAATGAAATGGCTCCGACCGTAAACGGTGACGCGGTGTCCCCGCCTCACCAGTCGCGTCGCCAGTTCCTCTGCAAAGGTTTCAAACCCGCCGTAGTTGGCGGGTATTCCCCGGGTGCCGAGGATCGCAATATCGAGGCGGCCGGGTTGTGGGGTCGGAATCATAATTGAGAGCGCCGGATCGTTCTCGGGAGAAGATGTGAAAGAATCAAAGTGAGGGCTCCGGGTTGTAGTCCCACGCTCAGGCGAATCCCTGGCGAGCGAACCACGGAGGCGATACTACAACTTCGAATCAGCCAAGCGCGGATCCGGTTCCTTCACAGCCTCTCAGAGCTTGAATACATTTTCCGCCCCTTTCTTGTAAGCGTTCCTGGTATCGAAAATCAAGGGGGCGTTGGCTTGAATCATGTCGTAGTCAAAGCAGGAATGGTTGGTTACCACCACCGCTAAATCATACGTCGCCAGAGTTTCGGGGGCTGGTGTAACGGATTTCATGCTATGCCCCTGGACGTCAATTTCCGGGACATAAGGATCAGCAAAGTCGACCGTCGCTCCTTCTATCTGCAGCAGCCGAATGATGTCCAACGCAGGTGATTCCCGCACGTCGGTGATGTCCGGTTTGTATGCAACGCCCAGGATGAGGATGCGTGAACCGTTCACACATTTCTTGACCTTGTTCAGGATACGGTGTATCCGCTGTACGCAGTACTCGGGCATGTGCGTGTTGACATCGCTGGCCAACTCAATAAACCGAGCATTGTAATTGAATGCTTTGAGCTTCCAGGACAGATATAGCGGATCGATCGGTATGCAATGGCCACCGAGTCCCGGACCGGGGTAGAAGGGCATGAACCCGAAAGGCTTGCTGGCGGCTGCCTGAATGACTTCCCAAACCGACACCCCGAGTTTCTCGCAAATGATGGCGATTTCGTTGACCAGCCCGATGTTGACGGCGCGGAAAGTGTTTTCGAGCAGTTTCACCATCTCGGCGGTTGCGGTTGAAGAAACCGGAATGACGTGATCGATAGCCTGCTCATACAGGGTCTTGGCCATTTCGGTGCACCGTGGGGTGACGCCTCCAACGATCTTGGGGGTGTTGCGCGTGTTGTATTTAGGATTGCCTGGGTCCACGCGTTCAGGCGAAAAAGCAACAAACAGATCGCGGCCGATTTCGAGATGGTCGGCCTTGAGTTCGGGAACGAGGAGCTCATCTGTGGTCCCGGGATAGGTGGTGCTTTGAAGAACAATCAACATGTTCTTGTGAATGCGCCTCGAAATCTGCTCGGTGGCCGATATGATGTGACTCATGTCGGGATCCTTAGTGTGGCGCAGTGGGGTCGGGACGCAGATGATGACACAATCGAGATCGGAAACAATCGAGTAGCTGGGGTAAGCCTTGAATCGGCCCGATTCAACGGCTTTCTGGAGAACTTCCGTCGGAACGTCCAGAACGTGCGAAACACCTCTATTAATACAATCCACACGGCTGCCATTCAGATCAATGCCATGGACAGTGAATCCGCTTGCCACAAACTCCATGGCAAGGGGGAGTCCGACGTACCCCAGGCCCACAATCCCGATCTCTGCCTTGCGTTTCAGTATTTTCTGTTTCAGGTCCATATACTCCTCTTAACCGGAAGAAAGATGAGGCGCCTTTTTTAGTCTTCGTGATCGTGATTCTGCTTTTCTCTAAACCAGGCGATCGTGCGTAACAATCCCTCGCGCAAACTGACTTCTGGGCGGTATCCCAGGGTCTTCGTAGCAAGGGAAATGTCAGCAAGCGAATGCCGCACCTCGCCAGGCCGCGCCGGCTCGTATTTCGGTTGGAAATCAAGGTTAAGAACGTCGTTAAGTATGAGTACGAGGCTATTTAAACTATACCGTTGACCGGAGGCGATGTTAAGAGCAATCCCGGCAACTGGCGACTCGGCGGCAAGCAGGTTAGCGCGCACAATATCGTCGACGTACACGAAATCACGAGTCTGTTCGCCGTCCCCGTAAATCACCGGTCGGTCTCCGGCCATCATCCGGCTGATAAATCTGGGAATAACCGCCGCATATTCGGTAGCCGGGTCCTGGCGCGGGCCGAATACGTTGAAATACCGCAGACTGATTATTGGCAGTCCGTAGAGCATCGAGAAAATCCGTCCGAAAATCTCTCCGCCCTCCTTGGTCGCAGCATAAGGGGAGAGAGGTTGAAGGCTCATGCTCTCGCTTTTGGGAAGCTCTTCCGAATTTCCATAAACTGCGGTGCTTGATGCAAACACGACTTTTTGAACGCCGGACTCCTTGGCCGCCTGAAAAACCTTGGCAGTTCCCTCCAAATTGACCGAAACGGCTTCCAAAGGATCCTCAACCGACTTTTGAACGGAAACTATTGCCGCCTGATGAAAAACAGCCGCGACATTTTGCGTTGCCCGCCTGAGTGATCGGTAATCTCGGATATCAGTGTCGAAAACCTCAACTTGATTCGGATATCGTTTCTTGAGTCTGGAAACGGTGCTTCTCTTACCGGACGAAAAATTATCCAGAATGCGAACTGAATCGCCTCGCCGAAGCAGCCATTCGCAGATGTGAGAGCCGATAAAACCTGCTCCTCCGGTGACCAGAAAGACTCGACATTCCGGCACCTTTCCCCCCTCGCGCTTGCGGCAATCACAAGATCGATGACGGGAGACGAATACCAGCCGCCTCCACCGCTACAAACAGTGATCAGCAATCTCTAATCGCCGACAGGCGAGGAATTCTAGCAGATGTAGACAGTCAAGAATACCGTTTGTTAAGATCGGCCATGCTCAAGCAGGCCTTTACCTACCGCGACGGTTGGCTTTTCTGCGACGAGGTCCCCTTACGCGACATCGCTCGGGACATCGGAACTCCGTGTTACGTCTACAGCCGCAACGCCATAGTCGAGAACTACCAGCGCTTCAGGAGTGCCTTCGCGGAACTGGATCCCCTGATCTGTTACTCGGTCAAGGCGAACTCCAATCTGGCGATTCTGAAGGTGCTCAAAGAAGAAGGCAGCGGGTTCGACGTAGTATCGGGCGGCGAGTTGTATCGCCTGAAACGAATCGGAGCAGACTGGAACAAGGTTGTCTTCAGCGGGGTCGGCAAGTCGACCGGGGAACTTCGGATGGCAATAGATCTCGCGATAAGAAGCATTAACGTTGAGTCCGTGCAGGAATTAGAGGCGTTAACCCAACTGGCCGCTGAAAGAGGAGCGTGCCCCTCAATCGCCTTTCGTGTTAACCCGGATGTCGAAGCGCAGTCGCATCCGTACACGGTTACCGGCCTTCGTCAGCACAAGTTCGGCCTTGACCTGGAGCAGGCCCGGCGGCTGGCGTCAATCCTGAAAACCAGTCGGGATGTGAACGTAACAGGGCTGGGGTTCCATATTGGATCTCAGATCCTTGAGATTCAGCCTTTTATCAACGCCTTTGAGAGACTCAAACAGCTGGCCGAAGAGTTTCGCGAGGCCGGACTCCCGATCGAGCATCTTGATCTGGGCGGCGGAATCGGTATCCCGTATCGCGACGAGAAAGCAGCTGACCTCGACAGCTATGCCCGATATCTGAAAGAGCACCGAGGCGATTATCAGCTGCTCTTCGAACCGGGGCGTTTTATCGTCGGCAACGCGGGGGTGTTGGTCAACCAGGTTCTTTACCACAAGACCAATCACGGGAAGCACTTCGTCATAGTTGACGGTGCCATGAACGATTTGATGCGGCCGTCTCTGTACCAGGCCCATCACGAGATCCTGTCCCCCGAGGAGAGGTCAAAGAGTGTTACGGCAGACGTCGTGGGGCCGGTTTGCGAGACTGGAGACTTCTTTGCGCGCGATCGGATCCTGCCGCGGTTCGTTCCCGGCGATTATCTGGCTGTAATGAACGCCGGGGCCTACGGTTTTCCGCTTTCATCCAATTACAATTCCCGGCCTCGGGCGGCGGAAGTGTTAGTTGAGGGCTCGACCTTCAGGGTGATCCGCCAGCGCGAAAGTTTCGAAGATCTGGTTCGCGGAGAAGAGATCATTTGAGGTTGAGAAAGCAGCCAGACACGTCAAATTGTGACCACTCTCACACGAGTTTCGCGGTTTGGACACTAAATTAACCCGCGCTTCTCGAGTTATCCTCTGAACTCTTGAAGCGATCGCGGCCCTACCAGCTTTAAAGGAAACGCGGATCATGAAGTAAAGACAACTGCTAAGACAAACTGCTGCTCGAAGGAGTATTGATGGCCACACCTGCGTATCCTCTCTTGCGCCTGCTCAGGGGCCTGTGCGCCCGTCAAGTGCTGGCCGGTTTGGTATTGTTCTTCTGTCTTTTCGTGTGGACGCGAGGCGACGAGCCTCTCCCAAATGTTGCCGTTTCCCTCGGTCTGAAGATCCTCAGCCTCCAAAAACAGTTTGCGGACAAGCCGGATGGCATCTCGATCTATGTTTTGGGTGACCCCAATGTCGCGAAAGCGTTCTCGACGTATGAGGGGCGGTATGTCGGATCCTTGCGGTTGGCGAAGGTTATTTCCGGAGACGATCTCCCGGCGGAGAAGCCTGACGTTCTTTTTGTGGGAGACAAAAACAAGGTTGCCGACGCCGTGCGATATACGCGCGCCAACAAAGTGCTGAGCATGGCCAGGAATGAGAGATACATCGAGCAAGGAGTAACTCTGACCATTTATATCGCTCGCGGCCAGACTCAGATCAGTATGAACAGGACCGGTGCGGTGCTGGAGGGAGTCGATATAAACCCTGCGACTCTTAAAGTGGCTAGAGTCACCCGATAATCCCGGCTGAGCGTCAAAGCACGAAAATGAACATCTTTTCGATTCGAGTCAAGATTCTCGCCCCTGTTATCGCCATCGGGACTCTGTTCAGTCTTCTTTTGGCACTATATACCCCCTTGCAATCTCGGCGTATCGCCAACGCGATACTCAGAAATGACGCCGAGTTCATTATGCAATTGTTGACCGATAACCTCGCCTTGAGCATGCAGGCCCGGATTCTCGACGAGGGGGCAAGTCTGAGGCAGACACTCCAGTTATTGAAACGAGGCGATGAGAGCCAGCAAGCCATTTCTCGCGTGCGCGTTTTTGATGAAACCGGGACTTTTGTGGATGGTTTTGGCGTCGTAGGCGACCAAAGCGGGATCGCGCCGGGTAGCGACCAGTTGAAATGGCTTGACGGTCCGAATCTGCTCCAAGCCTCGGGCCCCATGCGTGATCTTGACGGAGAGGTCGTCGGTTACGTAGAGATCGATTTCTCGAAGGCATTCCTCCAACAGAGTAGTGAGGAAAATGCGAAACGCAATATTGTCATAGCACTCCTCGCCTTGGGCGTCACCCTGGTTATCACCTTCGCCACAGTCGATCGGATCTCAAGAGCGATCCGAAAACTGTCGGCGGCCGCGCGCGAAGTTACGGCGGGAAAGGTTGATGTCTCGATCGACGTGAGATCAAGTGACGAGGTAGGGGATCTGGCCGAGTCGCTGAGGGAGATGATACGGATTCAGCGAGAGCGAGCGATCGCTGCCAATCGCATTGCCAAGGGAGACCTGTCGGTTAGCGTGGAGAAGAAGTCGGAAGACGACGTTCTGGGCGGCGCCATGATAACCATGCAGCAGGGGATCCAGGCGATGGTCCAAGAGATTCGCCGCCTGGCGTCCGCGGCTCTCGAAGGAAACCTGGCCTACCGGGCTGATGTTTCAAGGCACGGCGGAGAATTCGCAGAGATTATCGGCGGAGTCAACAATACCTTAAATGCCGTTATTGGCCCGATAAACGAGGCTGCCCAGGTTCTTGAACGAATCGCCGCTAAGGATCTGACTGCCAGGGTGAATGGTGACTACCGGGGAGACCTGGCGAAAATCAAGAATGCTATGAACACGGCGGCTGAAAACCTCAATCAGGCGCTGCAGCAGGTAGCCGCCAGCGCCGAGCAGATAGCCGCTGCCTCGGGTCAGATCAGTTCGGGCAGCCAGTCCCTCTCCCAGGGGGCCGGACAACAGGCCAGCTCACTTGAAGAAATCTCGAGCAGTCTCCAGCAGATGTCCTCGATGACCCGGCAGAATCTGGCAAATGCCCAGGAGGCAGCCGCGGTCTCGGTGGAGGCAAACGCCAGCGTCCAAAAGGGAACCGAAAGCATGCAGCGCCTTTCCGACGCAATAAGAAGGATTAAGCAGTCTTCCACCGACACTGCGAAAATAGTCAAGACAATCGACGAGATTGCCTTTCAAACGAACCTTCTGGCGTTAAATGCCGCTGTAGAGGCGGCACGGGCAGGAGAGGCGGGAAAGGGCTTCGCCGTGGTTGCGGAAGAAGTCCGGCACCTTGCCATGCGAAGCGCCGAGGCCGCTAAGAGCACGTCATCTCTGATTGACGAATCGGTAGCGAACGCCGACGCCGGGGTCCGGATGAACGAGGAGGTCTTGGCAAACCTGCAGGAAATCACGTCTCGGGTGCATAGAATCAGCACCGTGATGGCCGAGATCAAAGCCGGATCAGAACAGCAGAGCCAGGGCGTTGAGCAGGTAAATCGGGCCATTGAGCAAATCAATCAAGTCACCCAGGAAACCGCGGCCAGCGCGCAGGAATCGGCCGGCGCCGCCCTTGAGCTGAACAGCCAGGCCGAAGACATGAAAGAACTCGTCGCAGGATTCATTTTAACTGGTTCGCGCATGATCGGGACCACGAAGCCGGCTGGGCTGATTCCTTTGGAAACCGAGCCGGCAGAAGTCGAGCTCTGATCCTTCCTTACGTGCCCGACGCGCCCGCCTTTATCTGCTCGACTATCCAATCACGAATCTTGTCCTGGATCTCGGAATAGACCTCCGCCTGGCTGCGCTGACTGCTCTTCAAGACTCTGAACGAATGGTCTCCTCCCTTGACTTCAAGAATCGACATTCCCGGTTTGGTAAACCAGCGGCGCAACTCGGCCGGAGTACCGAAGCTGTCGCGGCTGCCTTGAACGATGAGCACCGGAAGGCTGAGGGCGTCCAAGTGCGAAATCCTCAGCTGCCCGGGTTTCCCGGGCGGATGAAGCGGATACCCCAGGACAACCACCCCGGCGAGGATATGACCGAGCCGGGTTGCAATTTGTGAGGCGATGCGTCCCCCCATCGACTTTCCGCCGATGAAAAGACTGTCCCCTGGACGGGCGAGCGTCTGCATGAGTTCGACAGCTCTTTCAAAGCAGGCTTCCAATACCGCGGGGCGATCAGGGACTCTCCGCTTCGCCTCACTGTAGGGAAGTTGAAGGTCAGAACGTCGATCCCTCGTTGGCCTAAGCCCGAGGCGAAGTCTCGGATAAAGGGGCTCGACTGGCCCGCTCCGGCCCCGTGAGCGAGAGCGAGGAGCGCACCTTGATGCTCGCTCGCCCGGTACAGTATGGCCGCCACGGACTGACCGGTTCCGACCACGATACGGTATTGCTCGAGTTCAACTTGTTCATCCTGTCTAGTCTTAGCCATTGGACCTCAGTATTCGTAAACTCCTCGCCCGACTTTCCGACCCAGCCTCCCTTCCTGAACATACTGCTCCAGCAGCGGACAAGGCCGGTATTTCTCGCCCAGGCGCGCGTGCAGGAATCGCAGAATACTCAGGCGTGTGTCGAGTCCAACCAGATCAACCAGTTCGAAGGGACCCATCGGATGGTTCAGTCCGAGTTTTACGGCCTTGTCGATGTCGCGCGCCGAGGCCAGCCCTTCATAAAGCATCCAGAATGCTTCATTGCCGATCAGGGCGTTCAGTCTGGTCGTTACGAAACCGGGCGATTCCTTGACCTGCACCGTTTCCTTGCCCATGCACCGGGCCACAGTCTCGGCTGCGGCGCAGGTTGAGGCTGATGTAGCAGGGGTCGGGACGATTTCTACGAGTTTCATGATGTGAACCGGGTTAAAGAAATGCATGCCAATCAGGCGAGAAGGATCATCGATTGCTACGGCCAGCTCGCTAATAGTCAGAGAAGACGTGTTGGTTGCGAAAACCGCGTGCCCGGGCGCCCGAGCCGCACAACGTTCGAGAACCTCGACCTTCAGCTGCGCATCTTCCGGTGTGGCCTCGAAAATGAAATCAGCCGTGGAAACCGCGTAATTCAAGTCTCTTGTGGTCTCCAACAGCCGGAGTCCGTGGATCCACTGGTCTTCGGTGATCTTGCCGAGGTTTCTCCCCTTGCGCAGGTTCGTCGCTATGTCTTTGAGGGCGCTGTCCAGCGCGTCACCTGATACATCATAGAGTCGGGTTTGAAAGCCGGACATAGCCGAAACTTGAGCGATGCCACGGCCCATCGTGCCCGCTCCGATTACCGCAACCGAGTTAATTTGCATTATCTTCCTTTAAACACCGGCGCTCGTTTTTCCTTGAAGGCTCTCACGCCTTCGATGAAATCTTCGCTGCGTGTCGCCCTGTCTTGACACTTCGCTTCGGCCTCCAGAGTTGCTGGCAGCCCGTCCTCCAGTGCCCGGTTCATGGTTCGCTTGGTCAGGCCGACCGCCAATGTCGGGAGCTGGGCCAGTTGTCGGCCCCAGGCTCTTGCCTCTTCGTCCAGGGAGTCCCGCGAGGCCAAGCGGTTCACGAGGCCAAGTTCGAGGCAACGCGCCGCGGGAATCGGTTCGCCAAGGAGCGCCAGCTCGAAGGCACGGGCAAAGCCGAGATGACGGACCAGGAACCAGCTTGAACCCGAATCAGGAACGAGACCGATCTTTCCAAACGCCGG
>DAOTAI010000606.1:0-2445 GCA_035593865.1 Acidobacteriota bacterium | reverse complement strand
CGGGGCGCCGTGTCTTTCCATTCGAGCAGGAATTCCTCGACCGACTGACGATCCTTCTTCCAGAGCTCCCTTAAAAACCAGCCTAAACCTTGCTGGACGACCCGCTCCTGATCGAGCATCAAGGGACGCACAAAACCCAACAGGTCCGCAGTGGGAGCAGAGCCGATCAGGCCGAGCAGGGCGACAGGGACGGCGCGACGTCTCCAGCGAGACGGGGACTTACGCCAGCATTCCAGTTCGCTACAGCTAAGCGCTCCGCTCTTGAGCGAGGGCGCGAGGAGGTCACGGCAGATAACGTCCGAATGAGCCCAGTTTTGAACACCTGTCTCCAGCCACCCGCCGATCCTCTGAAAGGTTTCGGGTCGAAACTCGGGCAGCAAAGGCGTAATCAGGTCGATGGCAAACGATCCCTCCTCGTACTTCCCGCTGGCAAAGAGCCGGTCACCCAGATCGAGAAGCCCGTCCAGGCCCAGAACAGCCCGGTGCTTGTCCGAAAGCTGCTTTCTAACCGAGGATCCCCAGCTTTCTTTACTGATTCCGTAACCGTCGTAACCTTCCTTGAAATACTTCGCATACTTCTTAACAATGGCGGGGTCGGCGTGGGTAAGACAGAAAGCGCGAACCTCGTCGACTGCCGTTGCAAGCGCCTGCTCGTCGGTTTGTTTCACGCGATTCCTCCTGATGAACGGAATTCTATCTCATTAGTGAATAAGGAGAAAACGGACTTTTTATCCGCGTAATCCGTGCTATCCGTCCTATCCGCAGGTATGAATACCCACGGATAGGACGGATAGCACGGATTACGCGGATGGCAAAAGAGTGCCTTACAACTACAAGGGGAGCCCTGTCCCTCACAGCCACTGCATGGCTAATCCTTTTTTGCTAAGATTTCCCTGATGCAGCCTTTGAAGGTCAGTTAATGCGGCGGGTACTCAAGATAGGGCTGGTCGCCCTCCTATGCCTGTTTATCATTCTCATCGGTGGCGGCTTGGCTTTTTTGGAAAGCAACTCGTTTGACCAGTGGGCGCGAGTGAAAATCGTATCCTATCTTGAGGGTCGCTTTCCGATGCGGGCGAGCCTGGATAGCGTGGATGTCAGGCTGTTGCGCAACGAGTTCGAGCTGACCAACCTGAAAATTTACAGCCTGAACGATCCCAGCCAGCCGGCCATTCACATCGACCAGATCCTGCTCAGTTTCACGATTACGCGGTTCTTTGGTCCCGCCGTCTCCCTGGATCACCTTTATCTGAAAGCGCCGCGCATACGAATGATCCAGGAAGCAAACGGACGCCTGAATCTTTCCAATATTTTTGATCCGCCTTCCGACAAGCCTAAAGGTAAGCCTTTTTCCATTACCCGCCTCGCCATTAAGCGACTTGACATGGTCGACGGTCTGATCCTCTTTTTTGACGATCCCATTCGCGTCGAGACGAGCGAAGGCGGCATGGACGTCGCCTGGCGTTTCGAAGAACATCCCGAGCGCCGATATAACGGAACAGTCGATCTCTCGGGTCTCAACATCAACGTGGCTGACTTCCAGCTGAATGACGCTTCCGGAAAGGTCGCCTACCAGCTGTATGACAATGCGGTACATATTCCGTCAGTGGACATCACCTCCCGACACATCGACATCGACGCCAAGGGAGAGATGAGCGATCTGCGGGGCAAAGTCTACCGGTTCGATACGCGAGTGACCGCAAATGTCTCGGGGATCGAGAAGCCTGACCTGGGACAGTATTTTGACCAGGGAAGGGCCACAGCGACCGGCGTTTTTGCAGGCAAAGGCGGAGACTTCATCTGGGAGGGGCGGGTCGAATCCGACTTCCTGGAGTTTTTCGACTTCCCGCTGCGACAGTTTGAATCGATGATCGTTATGAATAAGGACCAGGTCCGGGTCACTCGACTCCGCGCCGACCTCTACACCGGGCTCGTCTCGGCAACGGGCACTCTGGAATTTGGTGAGTCCCGACCTTCGCAGTTCCAGGCCGAAGCCCGCGGGATAAGCCTGCGTCCCCAGCTCGCGCAGTTAGACCTGGAGGAGATTGGCATCGAGGGGACGGGCGATTTCAAAGGCGTCGTGGGCTGGCCAGGAACCGAATTCAAGCAGATCTCCGGACAAGGCATCGCCTCCTGTCGCGGCGCATTCACCGGATTTTCGCTCGATGATCACCCTCCTGCCCGCCTGTCGCCAGTGTCTTTCAGCGGCGACACCCCGGTGGCCTTTGGTCAACAACGGGTCCGATTCACCAACGGGAACATTTCGCTACCTGCCAGCGCCATTGAGTATTCCGGCGAGATAAGCTTTGAAGGTGTTTATGACGTGCAGTTTGAAGGGCAGTCCCAGGACGCCGGAGAACTGCTCCAGGTGGCGCAATTGATGGGCGTTACTCCCGATGACATTATTGAGCGATACGAGGTCGATCCCCGGGGCGCGGCTTCCTTTTC
>DAOTAI010000077.1:0-15164 GCA_035593865.1 Acidobacteriota bacterium | reverse complement strand
CGCGTTCAGGAGCTCGCGCGAATGCTGGCCGGCGAAGCAGTTACCACAGGCGCCGTTCAACATGCTCGTGAGTTGTTAAAGGCAGCCAGGCAATCTGGGAACCAGCTGTAGGCCTAGACGAACCGTGAATAAGAGGAGTGGTCGATTAAACGAAGTCCAGCCGGCAACAGTGAGTCTCGGCTCGCCGGACGGCCGGCGTGCTACAATGAATCAGCCCCGTCGCATGATACCCAGACGCTTTTTCATCGAGACTTTCGGCTGTCAGATGAATGAGCACGACTCGGAGAAAATTGCCGGTCTGCTGTCACACCGTGGAATGGTCCCTGCCCAATCGGCAGAAGAGGCAGATCTATTTATACTCAACACCTGCAGCGTCCGGGAAAAGGCTGCGCAAAAGGTTTATAGCCGGCTCGGAGAACTCAAGAGTCGCAAACGACAATCAGACCGTTTCATCATCGGGGTAGTCGGGTGTGTGGCGCAACAGGAAGGCGCCGAGATGGTGCGAAAAGCTCCCTTCGTCGATCTCGTGGTCGGCACCCACATGTACCATTCCATCCCGGATCTTCTGGACGAAATCGATAGCACCGGCCAAGGCAAAGTGGCGACTGATTTTCTCCCAGATCAGCCGCCGGTCGAGATCGCTTCTGTCACCCGTCAGACAAACTTCCGAGCGGCGATTACGATCATGGAGGGATGCAACAAACACTGCAGCTTCTGCATCGTACCCTATACTAGAGGCAAGGAGCGAAATCGACCCGCGAGGATCATCCTGGATGAAGTCAGAAAGGCCGCCGATCAGGGGTTCACAGAGGTGCTGCTGCTGGGGCAAACTGTAAACAGCTATCGCGATCCGGAGCATCCCCGCACTCGCTTTGCCGATCTCCTTGGCGCTGTGGCCCAGGTCCCTGGTATCAAGCGTGTTCGTTTCACTTCGCCCCA
The DNA here is from genome assembly GCA_035593865.1 of Acidobacteriota bacterium. Lineage (GTDB taxonomy): Bacteria > Acidobacteriota > UBA6911 > RPQK01 > RPQK01 > RPQK01. Next base: position 14,225 of record DAOTAI010000077.1, on the reverse strand, counting down.
CCCGCGGGCATTTGATGACCGGACTATACAGGTCATCGCTGAGAACCCGACGATCTGCGACCAGGTTCATCTGCCGTTGCAGAGTGGTTCAAACCGCGTGCTTAAGAGAATGAGACGCCAACACACCCGCGAATGGTACCTTGACCTCGTCGAGAAGTTTCAGTCTGCCGAAAGGCCGATCCGGCTTTCGACTGACGTTATCGTTGGATTCCCGGGTGAATCGGATGCCGATTTCGAGCAGACACTCGAGATCGTCAAACAGGTTGAGTTCGAGTCGATGTTCTCGTTCAAATACTCGCCGCGGCCATTTACCGAAGCAAGCACCTGGGAGGATGATGTCCCGGAAAACGAAAAGGCCAGGCGCCTGATGGCTCTTCAGCAGTTGCAGCGGGGAATTCAGTTAAGACTTCACCGGGAACGATACCTCGGACGTGTCTTTACCCTGCTGGTGGAAGGCCCCGCTCGAGATGGTGTCAACCGGTGCGGGCGCACCACCACCAATAAGATCGTGAATTACCCCGGCAACGAGGAGCCGGGCCAATCTATCGACGTTAGAATTTGCGCTGTCGGTCCGAACAGTCTGTTGGGAGAGAGAGTCTCAAACGACCAGTGAGCGCAGGAGGATTCATGGAACGAGAATTCAAGATAAAGGGATTGATGATGGACCCCATCACCAACTCGCCTATCGTTATCCTGCAGGATGTCGAGAAGAACACCCTGCTGCCCATCTGGGTCGGGATCTTCGAGGCCAATGCCATCGCCTTGCAGATCGAGCGAATCGACACACCCAGGCCCATGACCCATGATCTCATCAAGAACATCCTGATCCAGTTCGATGCCCAGGTTGAGAAAATCGTCGTGACGGAACTGCGGGATAACACCTTTTATGCATTAATTCACCTTCGGTTCAACAACGAATTAATGATGATCGACAGTCGTCCCAGTGACGCCATTGCTCTGGCCCTGCGGACTGATTCACCGATATTCGTCACGGAAGAAGTCATCAACAACAGCCGAAGCATTACGCTCGACAAAGAGAGCCTGGATCCCGAGGATGTCAAGAAGTGGCTCGAGAATTTGAACCCTGAGGATTTGGGTAAGTACAAGATGTAGTTTTGTTCGTTGTGGCGGACAGTTTCAATCCCATACCTCACCTTAAGAGTGAGCTTTTAACCACCTCATGCTCACTCTTAGCTCATGCCCTCTAAACGCCCTTCAGCACTTACGAATCCTAGTTTGTCTATTATTGCGGCCGGACTCTCCAGAGTCCGAGCACGATAAAGAAGGCGGCACTTCAACCGCCGCCTGCATTCCCAGTTTGTAGTCCCGCTTTCAGGCGGGCCTTAAATCGTTCATGTAGCAACAATTGTCCGATGGGAAACTACCCGGCTAAAGCTCGGCTAAAGCTCGGCTAAAGCCGGTACTACAAACAGAGCCGTGCCGTCCAGCTGCCGCTTGCTGTTTTCAGGGCGCCGACGCGCTAATTACCTCGGCCCGGAAATCGCTGTTGGAGAGTCCGGCCACAATAAAAGACGTGCCGTCCTAAATCTCGTGCCTTTCTTGCACGCTCGACCGCGTACAAGGAGAGCACGGGGTTTCGATAGACCGCTGAAAAACGCGGCAACCAACCGCAGTCCTTTTCGTAGCCGCTACGTCCGCGAACTCGCGAGCGCGACGGGCCGAGCCTCGGCGCAACAGGTAAAGGCGGGTGAGGCGGTTGAGTGACTCGCCGGCTTGTGGCGAGTTGTACCGAAACCGCTCGCGACGTCGCAACCGCTCGTGCCTCTTCTGCATTCTCGAGCACGCGCCTGTATCGTTCATTATTCATTCTCAGACCTTCGCAACCGCTCTCCTGGCGCGATCCGGAAACGGGCAAAACCCCGGACCTCGCACCTCGACCTGAGCCTATACTTAACATAATATTCCTTATACGACGTTGTAGATGGGCCGGAAAACCGGCCCTCGCGGGGGCGACGGCTTTCACTCCCCCGCGTTAGTTCGGCTTGGTTGGACTCGGATTATTCGCTTTCCGCCAGAGGCGTGATGTGGTGGTTCTCGAGGAGAAAGTCCTCAAGCTTCTGAAGGTTTTCTTTGAATTCCCAATATCGTTCGAGAGAAACCGTGATCCCTTTCTTGGTCGGCTTCCATTCTCCTTCGTCATCCTCGTAGTAGATCCGCAAATCAGCGTATTTTTTTCCTTTGAACTCGCTCAGTCCAAAGACGATTTTTTCGTTCCAGCCTTTTTCCATTTCGGCGACGAATTCACTCATGTGGTTTGACTCTCCTTTTGTCCAGCCAGTTGCTGAATAGCGTAAACGGCAGCGCCTTGGCAAACAACATTCTCGCCCAAAGCGGAGAGATAAAAGCGCGTCCGGCCCCGGAAGAATGGGAAGACGTAGGGTTCGGTTCGGTTCGCAATCAATTCCAGAAAAGCGTGATTGTCGGTCATCACTCCGCCCCCGATGACAATGACCTGCGGCGACAACAGGTTGATGACGAGCGCAAAAGCCTTGCCAAGATAGTTTGCAGCCCGCTCGGCCACTTCAGTTGCCCTCGGGTCCCTTTTTCGAAATCGCTGCATAAGCGTCTCACTGCCAATTGACGATCCGAGCATTTCGGAAGCCAGGCGAGAGAGGCCAGGCCCCGAGCAGAAGGTCTCCAGACATCCTCGATTGCCGCAGGGGCATTCCGGACCTTCTTCGTTAATCACAAAATGCCCAATTTCAGCTTCCCCGAGTGGGCCCGATTGCAAGAGAGAGCCGCGATGAACGATGCCACCTCCGATTCCCGTTCCGATGGTCGCGTAAAACAGTGTTCCCTCGGTCTCGCGGATGCCGTAATGAGCCTCGCCCAGGGCCGCAAGATTGCAGTCATTCTCGATGAAAACGGGGGCCTTGAAGGCATCCTGAAGGTAGCGAAGAGCGTCCACGCTTTCCCAGCCGGGTTCGTGAAAACAAGGTCCAGGGCGCTGGTCGGGTCGCCTGACAGTTCCCCCGAAACCGTAGCTGACCGCCTCGACCTTTTCCGACCCGGTCAGTTCGCGGCCCATTTCAACCAGGCTGGTGAGAGTCTCGAGTGCGTCCTGACCGGGCGTCCGGTAGCGGCGAGACACGGTCCGCAGTTCGCCGTTAGACTCGGCTACAGCCGCAACTAGTTTGGTTCCTCCACTTTCCAGACAGATGATCAAAACTGTTACCCCGTATATTCAATCTGGTATGGTAATAGGGGACGACCCACGAAACAACAAGGAGGTTTATGCAGGACGTTGCATCCCAGAATTCCCTCGCCTACATTAGACAATACAAGCAGAAATGTGCCCAGGTTCTGGAGAACATTCCGGACGAATCAGTCGCACGATTGATTGCTCTTCTCGAGAAGGCGCGCGAGAACGACCGCCAGATCTTCCTGTGCGGCAACGGCGGAAGCGCCGCCACAGCGTCCCATTTTGCTACAGATCTCGGCAAAGGGGCGTCCTTGGGGAGACCCAAGCGATTCAAAGTTCTGTCTCTCACCGATAACGTGCCCTGGATTACTGCCATGGCCAACGACACCGACTATTCGCGAATCTTCGTCGAGCAGCTTCGGAATTACGCCCAACCGGGCGACGTGCTGCTCGCCTTCAGCGGAAGCGGGAATTCGCCCAATGTGATTGCCGCCGTGGAATGGGCCAACCAGAACAAACTCTATACAGTCGGGATTACCGGGCGGCCAGGTGGAAAGCTGGGACAACTGGCCCAGCTCCCCGTGTTTGTTGAAACCAGTCACATGGGCTTTATCGAAGACGGCCATTTCATCATCCAGCACATCATCGGTTATTACTTCATGGAAACCGCCGACTGAGATACCTCTAATTGCTGACCGCTGCCCCGCGGCGGTCAGCTGACTTCCCTCCCCTTAAATTCCAAATAGATGCTCCTCAGCTCCTCCTCCGAGAGCGCTCCTTTCTTGACACAAGCTTTTTCTCGCACGACTTCGAGCAGCAAATTGGCGTCCTCGCGACTGATTGGAAGATTCAGGCGCTCGAACACCGCCATCAGGGCTCGTGAACCGGAATGCTTACCTACGACGAAATCTGCCGGCGGCAATCCTACGTCTTCGGGATGAATCAGCTCAAAGGTGGATCGATCAGCCAGTAGTCCCGAGCAGTGAATTCCGGTTTCATGCAGGTAAGCGGCCGAGCCGACCACGGGCTTGGAAACCGAAAGGCTTCGACCCGATGCCTGCGCTACAAACCGACTGAGGACCGAGAAGCCAGATGTGTCGATGCCCGGGTCTTTACCGAGAGAGATCCTGGCTGCCATCACGGTTTCTTCGAGCGCGGCATTGCCGGCCCGTTCTCCCAGGCCGTTAACCGTCAGGCTCACGCAGCGGGTGCCTGCCTGGATGGCAGCAATGGCGTTAGCCGTCGCCATTCCAAGGTCGTTATGGCCATGATAGTCGAAAACCATACCAGGGACTTGCCTATGCAACTCCTGCATCACCTGGAAAGTCTGGAGGGGGTTGAAAAATCCAACCGTGTCGGCGATACGAACCCGGTCGGCACCCGCCTCGTGAGCGGCAATCGAAAAAGCGACCAGGCGCTCCAGCGGTGTTCTCGAGGCATCCTGGGCGCCAACCGAAACGTATTGGAAATGCTTTCGCGCGGCTTGCACCAGGGAGGGCAGAAGCCGAGACAGCCAATCCCAGTCCTTGTCGAAAGCCTTCATTTGAAGGTCGGAGACCGGGAACGAGAAGTGAACACCAGAAGCTCCGCATCCTTTAGCGGCGTCCAGATCCTTTTCGGATGCCCGGCACCAGCAGCTTAGCCGGATGTTAAGGTTTCCGGCAGCCAAAGCTCTGATGTCTTCGATCTCGGCCTTTCCCATGGCGGGGATGCCGGCCTCAAGTTCCGGGACACCGATTTGGGCCAGCATCGAAGCGATCTCAATTTTCTCTTCACGGGAAAAAACTACCCCGGCGGCCTGCTCCCCATCGCGAAGTGTCGTATCGATGATCCAGAAGTCTCGGGTCTCAAAGCCGGAAGCCATAAGTCATCATACACGACCGGGCGAACTCTCTAACGCTTCCTGACGACGCCCATCACCAGGGCGACCAGGAAGAGCAAGCCGGCCATAACAGCGGCGATCGTCAGGCTGCCTTGGACAGTTCCCGCAGCACTCAGGTTTCCGATATATTTCGGAACAAAAGTGGCTCCCAGCAACCCCACGGCAAAGATGATCCCGAAAATGCTTCCGTAGAGGCTGGAATCGAATTGGGCGAAAGTGACGCCCACCACAGTCGGGAAGATAGGCGCAAATGCCAGACCAATCAGGATCACTGCCAGAATCCCGAGTGCGGGTGATTCGGTAACGCTCATGATGATGATCGCACCCAGCGAAACCAGGGCGGCAATAGCAATAACCCGGACACCAATTGCGGTCAGATTCTTAATGGCAGAGCTTATAAACCGGCCGCACATCATCGAGAGTCCGAACAGACTGAGCACCATGCCTGCCCAGAAGCTGGCATCCCCGGCTGTCAGTTCCCTGCCGAACAGCTCTTCCATGAGCCGGCGAATCCACATCCCCATTGAAACCTCGAGCGACATGTAGCAGAACAACGCTAAAGCGGCGATCAGGACCGGGATTCGGCCAAGAACCGAGAGGGCGCGCCCGAATTCGAACCCGCTCGGAACCTGCGGGTAACGGGCCGTCAAGGAAATGACCAGGAAAATCAGCACCACCACACCGAAGATCGACAACGAGGCTGAATAAGTCATTCCCAGGGTTCTAAGGAAAAGCGTGAACAGAAACGGGGTCAGGAGGTAGCCCATGCCAAAGAAGGCGTTGCCGAAATTGCTGGCGCGAGCGGGATCCTTTCCCTCGAACAGAACCACTGGGATCAGTGTATTGCCGACGGTGTTGCAGGACATGGCCCCTATTCCAAAGAGGACGCAGGCTGCGAAGGCGGTCGCAAAAGTACCGGCGAATGCCAGGAGAAACATGCTGGCGCTCGTAACCACGAAGCCAATGATCGCGACCGGCTTATAGCCGAACTTGTCAACCGTGGGACCGATCACGAGCTGCACGACGCAACTCGTGAGAAAGAGCGCCATGCCGAGTGACGCGAACTCTGCTTCATCGATATTCAACGCCTGCATCAAGTCGCTGGAAATGGCGCCGAGAATAATGAAACAGATGGCCAGTGTGAAGACCGCAGTCAGGGCGACCACCGCTACGATTCTGTTATGCATGCTTCGCCTCCGTGGAACTGAACCAGTAAACAATTTCTAGTAAATTCTAGTAAAGCGACTCAACTCGACGCTTGTATTCTCGACAGACGAAGGTCAAAAAGCAAGATGAAGGGGCAAAAGCTGCGGTAATTCGCGGGTTTTCGACTTGATCCACGTTATCCAAGGATCGGCTTCCACGCCGACAAACGTCACAGTCGCTAGAAGATACGTTCATGTCAAACAACCTGTAATATAAATTTGACTTCTATTGAGTGCCTAAAGTATAAGTAGGAGCAATGCTACTTTTCAGAAGAAAGGACAGTCTATGGATGCTAAAGAGGTAGTGAAGTGGATTAAGGATCGCGAGATTCAAGTGGTGGATTTGCGTTTTGTGGACCTTCCCGGTCTCTGGCAGCATTTCACCGTTGCGGCCAGCGAGGTGACCGAAGAAACCTTCAGTGAAGGATTCGGCTTCGATGGTTCGAGCATACGGGGTTTCCAGCAGATCCAGGAAAGCGACATGCTGCTGTTCCCTGACCCGAACACTTGTTTTGAAGACCCGTTCACCCAGGTGCGCACCTTGGTCATCATTTGTGATGTCGGCGATCCGGTCACCGGCGAACCCTACACCCGCGACCCTCGCTTCATTGCCCGGAAGGCTGAGAAATACATGGCCTCGACTGGGATAGCGGATACTGCCTATTTCGGGCCGGAGCCGGAGTTCTTCATCCTGGACGAAGTTCGCTTCGATCAGACTTATAACAAGGGGTATTACTACCTCGATTCTACCGAAGGATTCTGGAACAGCGGACGGGAAGAGTCACCCAACCTGGGCTACAAGCCGCGCTACAAGGAGGGTTACTTTCCAGTCCCGCCCATGGACAGTCTGCAGGACATTCGGACTGAAATGATGCTCACCCTGCAGGAGATCGGGATTGCGGCCGAAGTCCATCATCACGAGGTAGCCACTGCCGGTCAATGCGAAATCGACATGCGTTTCGACACCTTGCTCGCCATGGGCGACAAGTTGCTGAAGTTCAAGTACGTGATCAAGAACGTAGCACGTCGCCACGGCAAGACTGTCACCTTGATGCCAAAACCCATCTTCATGGACAACGGCTCCGGCATGCATGTTCACCAGAGCCTATGGAAGGACGGCAAGAACCTGTTTTACCAGGCCGGAACTTACGCGGACTTGAGCCGGCTGGCGGTCTATTATATCGGCGGACTGCTGAAGCACGCCCCGGCCCTGCTCGCCTTCTGCGCTCCAACGACGAATTCCTACCGGAGGCTGGTCCCCGGATATGAAGCCCCCATCAACCTGATTTACTCTCAGAGGAACCGCAGCGCCTGTATCCGGATTCCGGCTTATTCCAGGAGCGAAAAAGCCAAGCGCCTGGAATTCCGGTCGCCGGACCCTTCAGCCAACGGTTACCTGGCTTTCGCCGCCATGCTGATGGCCGGTCTGGATGGAATCCAGAACAAGATCATGCCGCCTGACCCGATGGACAAGGACCTTTACGATCTGGGACCCGAGGACAAGGCGAAGGTGAAATCCACACCGGGCAGCTTGGAAGAAGTGCTCGATGCGCTGGAGAAAGATCACGAGTTTCTGCTCAAGGGAGACGTCTTCACCCCCGATGTGATCGAAACCTGGATCAACTACAAACGGACGCGTGAGGTCGATGCAATCCGCCTGCGGCCGCACCCGTACGAGTTTGCGTTGTACTTCGACATCTAGCACCGGGGGCCCCGGAGCCAGAAGGGAAAAGCAAGAAGCCAGAAGCCAGGAGCCAGGAGCCAGAATAGAAATTAGGAGCTGGGCAGAGGAAAAAGCAAGAAGTCAGAAGCCAGAGGCCAGAATAGAGATCAGGAGCTGGACCAGATTAGAAGTCAGGAGGCAGATCGGCCGCCCGTCGGATGCGACTTCCCTGCCCCCAAGGCGTCGAAATACTGACCGGCAACAGAAAGCTTCTAAACCTCCTCCCCCACCTAGGCCCGGCCCTTCTGGCTTCTGGCTCCTGGCTTCCGCTTTCTCGCTTCTGGCCCCTGCCTTCTCAATTCCCCCGCCTCCACCGACCCCTTCTGGCTTCTGGCTCCTGGCTTCTATAATGAGTCTATGCGATTGCCGGCCTGCTTGATTGTTCTTTTCTGCTGCTTGCAGGCCGGCCTCGGCCAATCGGCCGAAGACTACCTGGCGCAGGCCAACCAACTGACCTCCGACTACGAATGGCAGGCGGCCCTGAAACTGCTCGACCGGGCTGCGGCGCAGTATCCTGGGCACTCAGAGCTTCGGCTCAAACAGGCCCAGCTCGCCATTCGGCTAGGGTATGCAAGGGATGCCGAACCGGTGCTGCGCCGCTTGCTTCAGCGCCATCCTGACGATCCTGATATCCTGCGCGCTCTTGGTGAAGCGGCGCTTGCCACCGGAGACCATTCCGAGGCGGCGGCGTATTTCAGTGAGGCTTTGGAGAGAAGCCCAGGCAATACGCAACTGCTTCACAACCTCTCGCTGGCACTGCTCCTGCAGGGGAAGAAGGAGGAAGCCCTGAGCCGGGCGGCCGACGCCGTGAACCGGGGAAATCCGCCTCCCCAGTCTCGACGGCTCTATGCCCTTCTTCTTAGCCTGGTCGGCCAACATGAAGAGTCTGATCGTCAAATGAAGGCCGCGCTCCGTGATTCACCTGGCAATGCTGGTCTTTTGTTTGAGCTGAGCGAGAACAAACGCCTGAACGGCCAATACGCAGAAGCCCTCGAATACCTGGACATGGCATCAGAGGCCGACCCGGAAAATCCGCTCTATTATTCGGCCTTGGCAAAACTTTACAAACGCCTCGATCAAGGGCGCCTGGCTGAGGAATATCAGGAGAAGGCGGATCGCCTGCTGTCCGCATTCACGACTTATGCTCGGGCCTTGAATGTAGCAACAGGCGGCTCGACCAGCGAAGCGCTCGAGTTGCTGCAACCGGCAGTCAGGGCCAATCCCGAATTCACCAGCGGAAAGCTTTTGCTCGCTGACCTGCAGGCGAAGTTGGGTCGTGTAGAAAATGCTCTCAGACTCTACCAGGAAGTCCTGCGGCAGGATCCGGGCAGACTGGAGGCGAGAGAAAAGGCTGCCTGGATCAGGACGCAGCAGGGGGACCTCGATTCGGCGCTGGAGCTGCTCGAGGAAAGTCCTCAATCGATGGACAACAGGGTGCTCACACGAGCCTATCTTTATATGAGCCAGGCTCGCTGGCAGAAAGCCCTGGACCTCCTGGAGCAGATTGAGATCAGCCACCCTCTGAATCATCAACTCCTGAAGCTCATGGCGACCTGCTCACAGGAACTGGGCAGGACCGCCGAGGCCTTGAACTATCTTGAACGCGCCCGGTCGATCAAGGGTGATGATCCCGAACTCGATCTTATCTCCCGGGAAATCCGCATGGAGCAAGCGATGCGGTATCTGGATCAGCACAAATGGGCGGAAGCGATTGACCTGTTTTCGACGCTGGCCCGGGAGGATACCGCTAACCCTCGATATCTGCTTAATCTGGCTTACAGCAGGCAACGGTCAAGGGATATAGAAGGCGCGGTGAGAGACTATTTGCGGGGACTTCAGAAGAGGGCAAGCGCCGAAGACTCGACCCATTACTGGGCGCAGAAGAACCTGGCCGCCTGCCTGGCCCGGCTCGGTCGGTATTCAGAAGCAGTCTACTGGTGGGAAATCGCGGTCAGGCATGAGAGATCCTCGGAAAATCTGCTGCAGCTCGGCATCTGCTATTCGAGACTGGAACGCAACTCTGAAGCAGAACTCACGCTCGAGGAGGCATTAGGAAACGGGGAACGTACCGGCGAACTGCTTTACAACACGGGCGTGGCCAAAATACGCGTTTTCAAAGCCGAGGAAGGATGGGCTTATGTACGAGAAGCCGCCCACAAAGGCTACCAGCCTGCCCTGCAACTCCTAGCCCGGGCCGCTACCCGGAGGACAACTCCTTAGGCGACCCTGTCCCTTTCCTTAGAACAGGAATTTGCCCCCCAAAATACGTTCTAAGCCCTGATTTTGGCCGCGATCCCCTGTAAACTAATGTCGCCAGATAGCTTGTGCAGGTCCGACCTCGAGGCTACATGTCTGCGTACGGCATGGGAGGTGTGAGACCGAGCAGGCGCTGATATACCGTTAAAGCGCCCCGGTGATGGGCTGTATGTTCGGTGATCGCACCAACCACGGTATAGCGTGGGACTTCGCCCACGATAGGATTGGGGGGAAAACGCGAAGCCCATTCCTCCTGAGTGTGCGACTGGGCAACGCAAATGGCTGCATCAACGGCCTTTTCGAACCAGGCTCGAGCCGCCGCGAGGCTCGTCACATCACGAACTTCTTTGTCCATGGCTTCGAATTCCATGCGCCAGTTGTCCCCAAAGGCCGCCTCGGCGAACCACTCGACGGTTTGGGCAACATGGGCGACCTGCCCAGCCACTGTGTACAACCCCTCCCTGGGCGCGAACGTCGAATGCTCTTCCTGCAGAGGCCGCGTCGAGCGGTTGAAGTATTCACGCATCGCCTCCAGCGCCGCTTTGATTTCTTCCGGTGTCATAACCTGCCCTCCTTTGGCCTGATTCAGTCGGCCCATTGTCCATCGACTGGAGACTCGATGTCTATCCCTAAAGAAATCAACGTCCAGCGGAGCGGCCCCATACCAGACTGAGTCTGGAGCGTAACGTTTTCCCGCATCCGCGTCATCCGCGTGATCCGTCCTATCCGTGGGTAGCAAGCCCGCGGATAGGACGGATCACACGGATGACGCGGATGACAGGCGCAGCTGGCAAGGGCCGGGTCGCTCCGCTGCAGGACGCTGCGCTCCCGGCTCTGTTTGGTATGGTGGCGGTGGTTGGCCGAGCGTGCATTGGAACGAGGCGGCTCTCCACTGCTTTCATCCAGCCAGCGTCTTACGCAAGAGAACAAGCTGGCCCAGGTGGTAGGCGTTATGGTCGGCGACCAGCATTGCCTCCCGTAGAATGGTTTGCTCAGTGCCGTGAGGAATCTTCGAGAAAAGGTCGGTGTTCGGGTCCATGACCAGTTCCCCCATGGCTTTCAAGTCCGCCTTGAATTGTCTGACGCTTTCGTCCCATGACGAAGCGTCGGGAGGCGTCTCGGTTTTTGGCCAATAACCGGCTGGCCAATCGGGTGATACGTGTTTCGAATTCCGGCTGAACTCGAGAATATCCCACTGCGCAATTCGCATATGTTCAAGGAGTTGCCATGCGGTGTGAGGCATTCCGACTGCTTTCCTGCCTCGAAGCTCTGCCGGAAAGTTGTTCACTGCCTGGTCGAATTCAATATGGGCCCAATTTCCAGACAAAAGTTGCAACAGATGTTCACGCAGGATCCTGATTTGGTTGGTATCCATTGGTCACGGGCTCACTTTTGCCACGAGTGCAGTCTGATCGTCTTCCTGGGCTGATGTCGACGAGAATGCCGAGACCTCTCCCATCAGGGCTTCGAGAATCCTGGGAGCGTCAAATTCCAGATTCCTGCGGATACAATCCTCGACTCGCTGCTGGCCAAACTCGTTGCCGTCAGGGCCAAGAGCCTCAATAATGCCATCAGTATAGCAGACCAGAACATCCCCAGGCTCAAGCTGGACCTCGGCCTGTTCATAATGAGCATCCGGCATCAAACCAAGCACCGTTCCCCCGTTGGAAAGCCGGATTGGCTCGTGTCGATGACGACCGAGCAAAAGCGGAGGCACGTGTCCGGCGTTTGAATACGTCAGCCGTCGACTGGCGCCATCGTAAACAGCATAGAAGAACGTGACGAAGTGTCTTGAATCGGCAGGCGTACACATCAGGCGGTTCAGCTCGGCAAGCAGTTCCGCGACAGAATCACCTCGCAACGGCGCGTGGCTCTGAACGCGGGCGTGCAGGCTTGCCATCAGGAGACCAGCGGGAATTCCCTTCCCGGAAACATCTCCCAGGGCGAAAGCCAGTTTCCCTTCGCCGACCGTCAGGAAGTCATAGTAATCGCCATTGACGGTTCTTGCCGGGCGGCTGCAGGCCTGATAGTCGAGACCGGACACCAGGGGCAGGGTCTTCGGGTAGAAGCGAGCTTGCACCTCGCCCGCAGCCTGCAGATCCCGCTCCAGGGCGCTTTGTCCACTGATAGAATCGCGCACCCGGGACACGGCTCGGGCCAGGCGTGCGCGGTTGATCGGTTTGAGCAAGTAGTCAACAGCATGCAGATCGAAGGCATCAATGGCGTAGCGGTCATAGGCGGTGCAGAAAACGACGTAAGGGCGGGGCGGCGTAAACGTGGTCGCTACCTCAAGGCCGTTCGGCTCGGGCATCTGGATATCGAGAAACACCAGATCCGGCGACAAAGCCGCGGTTTTCTTGATCGCCTCCGTCCCGTCAATCGCCTCGGCTATCACCTGGACATCCTCGAAGGAGGCCAACATCCGACGGAGCCGTTCCCGAGCCGGCTCTTCGTCATCGACGATTAGCACTCGAATCATAGGCCACTTGTTCAAACTCTCGTTTCAAAACAGGAATCGAAATACTTACACAGGTCTGTCCAGTCGCTTTGTCACGGCCGACAGTGAGCTTGCCGGCTTCTCCGAAGTAGCCTTGCAAGCGCTGCCTGACATTCTTCAGTCCGTAACCTCGTCCGGTTTCCATCTGCCGAGATTGGGAATCCTCCTCGAACTTGAAACCCGGACCGTTATCCAGCACTTCGATCTTCAAAATCTGATCCGACTGGCTAGCCCGAACCCGGACCAATCCAAGCCCTCGCGTAGAGCTCACACCGTGCTTGACTGCGTTTTCCACGACCGTTTGAATGATCATGGCCGGAATTCGAAGTTCGCGCGTCGCCGGGTCGACCTCGAGCGAAACCTGGAGATGCTTACCGAACCGAGCCTGCTCGATTTCCAGATAAGCCTGAATGAACTCGAGTTCGTCCTTCAGGCAAGCCCACTCGTTTTCGGACCTCCGCAGTACGTAACGGAAGACCTCGGCCAGTCGCTCGACCGTCTCCTCGGCACGAACAGGGTCACGCTCAATCAGTCCGGCTATCGCATTCAAAGCGTTGAAGAGGAAATGGGGGTTAATCTGGGCCCGCAGAGCTTTCAACTCCGAGCGGCTCGCCTCGATCATCAAATCCTGCTCACGCTTTTCCTGTTCCCGTTTCTTTATCTGCAGCCGGATGGTGTCGAGCAAGGAATGAAACACGTCAGCCAGGGAGCTTAACAGGGCGATGTCCTCGCCGAAGAAGGGCTCGTCACTTGATCGCTTGCCCATCAAAATACAGCCGATCGGTTCGCCCCGGGACGGAATAGGGATCCGAAGTTCAATATCGAATTCTGCTTCCGGTCGATTCTGTCCAAGAATGATTCGCGCCGGCGCCTGCATGACCGTCGAAAGGCACTTGTTCGCGCGTTCCACAAGGCTTTGCTCGTTCGTTGCCTCTCTGACTTCCGACAGAAAATACTTGATTGCCTGCACTGTCGTAAACCGGCGCCCCAGCCAGACACGATCGAGCCACATTCCGAGCTGGCGGTAAACCCAGGGGCTCGCAAATACAATCGGCAGCATCGCGACCGCGTAGACCCAGGGGCGGGCCCACCCCAACTCCAACTGCTGAACCACCGGTACCAGCCCGGCGAACAGGGCTGTCAGAAGGACCAGGGCCAGAAGAAAGTAGACTCCCTGCTTGACAAAGGCATCGAAGAATTCAAAACGGCTGCGAGAGTAAGTACCGACAAGAATGAAGGCCAGCGGCAGAGCGCGCGATGCCAAAGCTGTCACCCGGGGATAGCTTTTCTCCTCGTAAAGAGACAGCGCAATCACCGAAATCAGAGCAATTGTCAGAGCGGCCGGACCGATACTCCATTTGTGTTGCTGTCGTTCCCGCCCGTTCCTGATGTGTGCTTGCCTGGCGGTTCTCTTCACAATCAGCGCCAAGACGCCTGCCGCTGAAAAGAGAAAAACGAGGGCGAGCGAAAGGGAGCGCATTACGGATACAGGATCTGTG
>DAOTAI010000605.1:0-2466 GCA_035593865.1 Acidobacteriota bacterium | reverse complement strand
GCTGCGGGCGGCAGGATGGAAACCCGCGGTTGACGGATCGTATCTCCAGCCGTTCGAGGTGGTGCATTTTAATCCGCAGAAGGGGACGTACAAGATCAGCTTGAACGGCGAAATGCTGAAACCTGAAGAGTATCGTTTCCTACCCTTCAGCCTGGATCCGGCCGCAAGTCCGTTTACGTTCGACCTGGTATTCGCAGGTCACGGCATCTTCGCTCCTGAAAAAGGGGTTGACAACTTCCAGGATGTGGATGTCTCGGAAAAGGCGGTTGTGTCTCTGTACGGCGCTCCCTGGACCCCCGACGCCGGCGCCCCGCACGCCTTTGATCGGGTCGTCGGGAAAGCGGTTCACGCAACCGTCCGGGGCGCAGACTTTCTGGTTTATGTTACCGAGGAACTCGACTCTCCTCCGGCCTCCAGCCCCGATCTACCGTTTTTGAACGAAATGGTCGACGCCGTCTATGCCATGTTGCCCGCAGGCAAAGCCATTGAGCCGGCCATGGGCATGGGCCCGGTGCTCGCCATTTCGCGCTCGGCTTTTGATCGGACGCTGGCAAGAGCAACCGGAGCGGACTACGCGACCTGGCAGAAGACTCTCGCTGACAACCGCCAGTTTAAGGCACGGCCGATAGAAGCGAAGCTCGAGGTTGTTCTGAACGTCAACCGCGAGACTGGCCCAGCCAGCAACGTGGTCGCTAAATTGGAGGGGACAGACCCTTCATTGAAAGACGAGTGGGTCCTCCTGACCGCCCACTACGACCACCTGGGATTTAAACAGGTTGGGCCAGGGGAGGATGGGATCTGGAATGGGGCTGACGACAATGCTTCGGGAACCGCCGCGGTGCTGGAGGTTGCCCGTTGCCTGGCAGCCGATGGCCCTCCCAGGCGCAGCGTTCTTATCCTTCTGACAGCAGGGGAGGACCGGGGTATACTGGGCTCTGCTCATTACGCGAAAACCCCTATCATTCCTTACGACAAGGTTGCCATCAACATCAATGTCGACATGGTCGGCCGCTATCAGGGCGCCATAACCGGCTATACAGCAGAATCAGATTCGGTTTTCAAAGTTGCCGCCCAAGTGGCGAAAACCCGGGGAATGGATCTCTCGGTAGACCCGCACCCGGAATGGCGGATGGTTTATTTCATTGACAGTTATCATTTCGCGCGGTTTGATGTCCCCTTCGTATTTTTCTTCACAAGCTTCCATGAGGATTACCACCAGCCTTCGGACGAAGTAGAGAAGATCCGCTTCCGAGAGTTGACCCAGGTCACCGATTTGGTTGCCGAGTTAACCCGGTACTACGCGGGGGGCGCCCCCAAGCCCAGCTTCAAGCGCCCCGCTTGGTTCCTGACTCCTGAATAACTCGTCTTGTGGGCGGATGACTAGGTTGCAGCGGCTAGAGATCAGATCGGACGGAGTCTTTGCCGCTTTCCTGTCACCGACTGCCCGGCTGTCCAGCCTGCCATGAAATCCTGTCCGGAAACCGGATTAACCGGTTCTTCAATGACGCCATCTATGATGACGTCAGATCTTTATCAAGCGTCAAAGGGGGAGAGAATCATGCCGTCAACTAGGGTTTTTCTTCTTTCAATCATGTTGGCACTGGGAAGTCTCTCTTACTGCCTGGGCCAAAAGGGATGCCAAAGACCCTATACAGCCTGGAATGAGGCCTACGCCCTGCAGATCCTGACGGATTGTGCCTGGTCCAAACAGATGGCACTAGGAAGCCCTGTCTATACCAGAGACCGCATAGCCGTTTCTGGAAAGCAACCGGTCGAAATTATTGTGGACCGCAAAGTCTCAATCGACAAGCGTCCTGTTAAAGGCGTAAGGATCTACGGTTTGGACCGGGGAACGGGGCAGGCTGGTGAAAAAGAGATCATTCATGCCTACACTTTGAGGCTGTTCTCTGCCTTGCCGGTGCGACAGGCCTTTGTCCGGGTGTTCCAGATTGAGAACGACTACGAGAACATCCCTGAGGAGCAGCAAAAGCGGCTGGACGTTATGTTCAACTAGGCCCTGACGATGGATGTCAGCCAGATCATTGTGGTGTCGTTGAGCTTTGAATCGAACGACCGTGAGCTAAACATGGAGGTGAACCGACAATTGCACCAAGCTACCACCAGTTCCCTGAGACAGCACACCTGGCTCATTGCTGACAAGCTTTGGGTTCCTCTCCAGGAGTACCTTCCCTTTTCCGGTGATGGAGCCGGAGCCAAACTGGTTTTCCCAAGGACTTTGAACGGGAAGCCGGTCGTCGAGCCGACAACGAAAGAGTTGAAACTCGAATTTACCGTCCCGGGTGTTGGACACCAGATTTATGTGGAATGGAAGGTCAAGGATCTGGTCTGCAAAGGGGAGCTGCTACTTTGATACGAGGTCCCGGACTTCAGCCAAATCCCCGGGCCGGAGCCTCAGTATTCGCAACAGCGCTTTAAAGTTGTAAAAGAACCTCCGGGCGCCCAGCT
>DAOTAI010000604.1:0-2469 GCA_035593865.1 Acidobacteriota bacterium | reverse complement strand
GTAAGCCTGTTGCTGGTGGCTTGCGGTGGCGGACCGCCGGAAGGCGCCAAGACCATGATGGCCGGGTTCCGATCGGTTGAAGAATGCGGCCAATCCGTCTCAACCATCATCGCCGCCGGGATCTTGCCCGCCACTATCGAGATGATGGACCAGAAAATTGTGCGGATTGTCGAAAACTATGCGAACTCGGGTCTTCCAGTGAACGCCGAGGCGGTCCTGATAGTGGAAGTGGACGGGTATCTATCGGCGTTGGACGCCCAGATGGAGGAAATTGCCCATATCTTGAAACAGCACGGTGCTTTCGAGATCCGCACGGCAAGTACGGAGGAAGAACGAGCCCGGATCTGGAAAGCCCGAAAAAGCGTGGGAGGCGCCATTTCCCGGCTGGCCCCCAGCTACTATCCTGCCGACGCTACCGTACCTCGAACCGAGCTGGCCACAGCACTAAGCGGCATCAACCGAATCTGCCGCGAAGCGGACCTGGAAGTCGGATATGCGCTGCATGCCGGAGACGGGAACCTGCATCCACACATACTGATTCCGGATCCTTCCGATCCTTCCCTGCTTCGGCGCGTAATGAACGCCGCGGCAAAGGTCATGAAGTTTTGTGTTGCCTTGGGAGGAAGTATCACGGGGGAACATGGGGTGGGGATCGAGAAGAGACAGTTCATGACCTTGATGTACGGTCCATCCGAGTTGCAGGCGATGCAGGACGTCAAGGAGGTTTTCGACCCGGTCAACTTACTCAACCCCGGCAAGATCCTTCCTCGCTTCACTTACACGCCGTCGACCCCGCCTCTGCAGTCCGAGAGCGGCGGTTTCGGTCCTGATATATTCGCACCGTCCTCTCCTGAGGAAGTTGTCGAGGCATTTCTGGCGTGGCGGCAGGGAGACAAGCCCACGGTCCGAATTATCGGCGGGCAGACGAAATCCTCGCTTATGCCGGACGCCCAAGTTCGCTTGTCGAGCAAGGCCTTGACCGGCATCACCCGGTTCGCGCCCGATGATCTCTATGTGACCGTTAAAGCCGGCACGAAGCTGGTGGAATTGGAAGAGGCAATCCAGGAACGCGGCGGCATGTTTGTTCCCCTGAGATCTCCTTGGCCGGATTCTACGATAGGCGGAATTGTATCGACAAACTTCAATGCACCGCTCCGGTGTCTTTATGGAGGAATACGAGACCTGATGCTTGCGGTGAAGGTGGTTCTGCCCGATGGTCGGGTCATACGCGTAGGACGTCCATTCGTTAAAGACGTGGCGGGTTACGACATGGCGAAGCTCTTCACAGGGGCCTACGGGGTCCTTGGATTTCTCTGTGAGATCTCGCTACGCCTCGTTCCTGCGCCGCATTATCTTACGAGCCTCGTTGTCCCGGCGCCAGACCTCCATTCGGGCTTGAAATGGGGAAAAACGATTCGGCGCCTGTCTCGTTTGGGGTCAGCGCTTTTGTTGTGCAGGAACGGGTTTCCTGGGGTCGCGCCTTCACCCTGCTTCCTGGTCCATACTCTCGAGGGTCGTCGGGAAGAGGTGAGGTTTGAGGCTTCAGCGCTTAAAGCGGCTTTATCTTCTGAAGGCGCGCCCGCCGTCATGGAGGTCGGCAACGATGCGGGCAGCCGGCAATGGGCTTCCTTTCTCGCCTCGCCCGGCACAGGGACGATAACGCTCCGCTTGGGCGTCCCCGTTAGGGGCCTGGCAAGGATGCTGGAACTGGTGGAACAGGCTGGCACCCAAATCGAGTTTCTCGTCGATCTCGCTTCCGGTCTTATCTATGCTCACGTTCCGGCTTCCCAGGCGACGATCCGACGTGAACTGGCCGAAACTGCAAGGATGGAAGGGGGCTACTGCCTGGCGATTAACGGGCCTGAAGGGAGCCTGAGTCGCGACGGGATATGGGGCTATGAGCCCGAGAGCCTTGATCTGATGCGCCGTCTGAAGATGCGATGGGATCCCGGAAATTTGGTTAATCCTCGAACGCTGATCTAGGAGCGAGACTTCAGGATCAGGGGGAAAGGGGTAAAAGGCGAAAAGCATTTTCCATTTTCGACCATTGTTCATTTTCCATTTACCCATACTCACGAGATGTCTCTCCTGAGAGGCTCCCCGGAAAATGAACGATGGCAAATGGAGAATGAACAATGAACAATGGAAAATGCTTTTCGCTTTAACCCTTTCCCGCTTTCCCCTTTATCCCTTTTCCCTGCAGTTTTCGCATTAGCCCCGAGGAGCGCAGCTCCCGCCTTCTACGAGCTTCATCGGGATCCGAACATTGGGTTGCTCGCCGCCACCCTCGATTTGCCGAATGGCCAGGAGAGCGCAATACTCGCCGATTTTCTCCTTCTTAGTCCCTACACTTGTGATACGGGGACGGCAAAAGAGGAATTCGTCCAAGGCGTCAAAGCCGACTACACTCAAGTCATTCGGAACTTTACGTCCCAACTGGTCGGCTGCCTCTATAACCCCGGCGGCTAT
>DAOTAI010000076.1:0-15233 GCA_035593865.1 Acidobacteriota bacterium | reverse complement strand
ATGTTGTACTGAATCGAGTCCCGATTCAACTGGTCAGCGAGCACCCTCTGTCGAGCGAGCGCTTCGGCCAAACGCTGCTGTCGAGCGACCGCGATTTCATAATCGGCCATCGCCTGCCGCAATGCCTCCCTCTTCTCGCGCTCCAGCTGCTCGTTTACCTGCCTGAGCTCTTCCTGCAGTTGTTGCAAGTGCGGCCAACGCTGGCCATACCGTCTGCTCAGACTGGCCAGTTGCTGCGCCAGCTGGGCCTCGCTCGTCTCCAGACCAATAATCTTTTCGTTCGCGAGGCGCCGCGGAAAGTTCTCAACGTTCGCTCCTTTGATTTTTTCGTACTCGGCTTCCCGGGCAATCATCTCTGCCTCGAGCCGCGTCGCCTCCTGGTTCAGATCACTCAATTTCTGGACTACAACGTTTTCCTGTCCCGCCAGGTCAAGAATGTTGTGCGCGTGCGCATACTGAACCAGTCGTTCTTCGGACTTCTCGACCTTAATCTTCATCTCTTCGAGCTGCTTCTCGAGAAACTCGGTCGCGCGAATAGTTGCCGAATATCTGTTTTCGAAGTGAAGGTTGATAAACTCCTCGGCGATAGTGTTGACAATTTGAGCCGCCAGAACCGGATCGGAACAGGTGTAAAGAACTTCCACCAATCGTGTGTTGCGGACCGGCTGGATTCGGAGTCCGTCCAGAAAGCGATCGACCAACTCGGCCGTGTCGTCTTGTGTTGAATCAGTGGGAGATAGAGCGGCTTGCTCGCGGCTGACCGCCGGGCTATCTCTTCTCCAGCCGGCGACGACGCCAGCCAGCGAGTTGCCTATGTCGCCAAAAAATCCTTCCCGAGTAGGGGTCGTAAAGACGGGATGGTTGTCCAGACCTAGTCTTTTGACGACTCTCCCCGCCAAAGTGCGGCTCTCGAGAATCGCCCATTGAGTCTGAAGATAGGTTTCCGCATCCCAGAAGTTGGTCCCTGTTTCGCGGATTTCTTCATAGGGGAGAACGTTGGACGATTCGGGGTCAACCTTAAGCCGAATTGACGCCCGGTATTCCGGAGTCGCCGTGAATGTCTCGATGGCGGTAATGACCACAACCGTTGCCCAGGCGGCTAGGACGAGCCATCGGCGCTTGAGTATGACATTCCAGTGATCCCTGAGATGCCTGGGCTGAGCCGGCCGTTTGCCGCGGGTAAATCCGGCGATGAGTTCGGTTGGCTGTCCTCGCCGAACATCAGCAAGCGACCCGCCTGCCTCTCTTTTGACGATATCCGACATCTTGAAATCCTCGATCTTCGGGTCACGGCTGGCTGGGGCTGGCCGGAGTGTCCTCGTCCGATTTCGTTGCCTGATAAATGATCAAGCCGGCCGCTCCTGCTCCGATTCCAGAAATAAGAGCGATTGTCCCGGCTCTCGATTTTGCGGCCGGTCCCGAAATTCCGGCCGGGGCCTGCCCGCCGCCGGCCTCAGCAAGCACGCGCCTGGTTGTTTCTCCTTGAAGAACCGGGCTTTGCGGCGGGAAAGCCACGCGGAGCGGCGCCGTCAGCGTAATCACGTTCCCCTCGATAGACCTGATGTAGTGGACCTCTCCTGCTTCGCCGTTCTGTCGCCTGAGCAGAATCGGCTGGCTCGCATCAATCCTGGAAGCATCATTGACCGTGATTGAGTTGCTTCCTGCTTGTGCGGGAGCATCCAACACCGCAACCACATCCCTATCGGGCGGGGCGGGTTGAGGCGCGTCACCCTCCTGCGCGAAATACAGAACCTGCTCGGCCGGCAGAGTCAGGATTTCACCTGTGTCGGTGCGCATTGAAAGCGTGCCCGCCTGCAAGGTCAATTTGATGCCGCCGGCGGCGTCGGCTTCTGCTTTGGCCCTGGAGTTGGCGGCGAGCTGGACGACTCGGCGGCCCTTTAAATGGATACCGGCTGGACTCTCTCGAGTCTGTATCACGTTCCCGCTCAGCACGGTCGTTCCAGAAGGGACTGATATCCCGTCTATTTCGACCGTTCGAGCTACAACCTGGCCAAGAGGAACGGACCCCGGTTGTCTTTGTGCATGAAGAACCGTCAGAAAGGCCAAAAGCCAAGCCAGAAGCCACACAGGCCCCATGCCAAAAACCCTGTTTCTTGCCATTGTTTGTCTCCTCGGACTTAGGTGTGTGCCGCGAATGCGGGCACAATCTGCTGGTGGTGGCACCATCTCTCTACAGTGGCCACGCCGGAGGCGTGCCTTGTCGGACTCTGAAGAGTCTGACCACTATCAGTCTGTGCTGAAACCAATCGGTCCTGCTCGCTGGCCACAATCACCTTGTGCTGACACCGGGCGGGCGGCCCTCAGGCCGCGCAAAGCAACCAGTAGCAGCGCCGGATTGAGCAACGGCAGCCTCCAGAAAACCGCAGCCATTGAGTCCCTGTTGTGATTTGCCAGAAAGCTTCGCACACGGCTGGTTAAGGAGGACAGCAGTAGCTCGTAGCCGGGATTGTCCAGCCGGTTCAGGCACTTGCGCAGCATCCAATGCAGGTCAAGCTCTCGCTTTAACGATTTAGCTGTGAAGGCAGGGGGGAGGTCCTCGCAAATTGCTCGAACTGCCGCCTCCGCGCCAAGGAGCCCGGTCACCGTTCCTCCCACGGTAGTAACCTTCACCTGTCCGGCCGCGTCTCCCACCAGGAAGACTCGCGTCCCTCCGATCCTGGTCCAGGGTGCCAAACCCGGATGGTGCATAGCGACCCGTGCTCCCTGATATCCCAAAGGCGAGAGCCCCAGCTTGAGCAGAAAGCGCCGCAGGAGGATCTGGGGATCATCTTTCGTTTCCCCAATGACTCCTGCCACTGCCCTTCCCGGCAGTTCTGGAATCAGCCAGTAAAAGAAGCGCGTTTCATTGGCGTCGAACCAGACCTGGGTCATGCCCGCGTGGTGGCCTTCGGGAAGCTGCACTTCGGCCTGCAAGACCGTGACGGTGCGAGGCCGAGAGAGTCCCGTCATTGCCGCCACCGCGCTGCCGAATCCGTCCGCGCCAATGATGGCTTCGCGAACTCGCACCTGCCGTACGCCTTTCGCCTTGGAGAACGTCAGTTTTACCGCCCCATTCGCCAGACTCAACCCCGTCAGTGCCGAGCTCCATAACACCTCTGCCCCTGCACTTAACGCCCGGTCGTGCATCCACTGGACAAACGCCGATCGTTCGACCACGAGATCCGGCTCGGGCAACGGAAGGTCCACGTTTGTCATCCCGCAGACGAGACGTATTACTGATGTTTCGGCAATTCGAACCGCAGGCGGTAAAGTCCCGGTTAGATGTTCGAACCTCGGCGTGACGATCAGCGTCCGGCGGGCGTAGGAGAGTGACTTCCTCCGCTCGAACACAGCGACCTGTCTCCCCTGCCGAGCCAACAGCTCGGCCGCGTAAAATCCGGCCGAGGAGCCGCCGATCACGGCAACATCGACTTCCATGTCGGTTGTTCCCTATTTGCGTTGATTCGCTGTGGCGTTCGAGAGGTCCCATCGGCCGCCGAAACTTATCAGGAACGACAGCGCGATGAGTTTCAAGTCAAGGCATAAAGACTGTTTGCGAACGTAGAGCAGGTCGTAATGGAATTTGCGGCGTGGGTGACCGTCTTTTGGAATATATACGGTAGCAAGTCCCGTCAAACCGGGAAGGACCGACAGCCTTTTATCAAAACCAGGTATATCCTCGTAATGCACATCCCGACCCTGGCCGTCTTTCACGATTTCGCCGACCGCCAGGGGCCGCGGACCGACAAAGCTCATCTCGCCCTTGAATATGGTTGCCAGTTGAGGCAACTCATCCATCCCGGTCCTGCGCAGGAAGCGGCCCAGCCTGGTTATTCCCGGAGTATGGAGAACGTTCGGATTCACCCCGGCTGGCGATCTCATAGTTCGGAACTTGCGTATCGTGAATATCTTCCCTCCCCGGCCCCAGCGCTCTTGCTTAAAAAAGACCGGGCCTCGATCCTCCAGTTTGATCAACAGCGACACGACAAGAAAGGCGGGCGCCGATGCGACAAGCATTAGACTTGACAAGATCAAATCGAGGAGACGCTTTGGCCTCCGGATACCGGCGAAGTGAGAAACCCGTTCCAACCGGTCGTCCCGGTGGGCTTGCTCCAGTACGGCGCTGACTTCCTGCATTAATCCTCCTTAGGTCCCGCTAACCTCTTCAAGTAAATCGAGATACTCCTCGACTCCCCGAGCCCGGTTACAGTACCTCTCGACATATTCCCGCCCGTTCCAGCCGGCAGACTGAAGCCTGTCCGGCTGTTCCGACAGGCGAGCAATGGCATCGGCAAGCGCGCCGCTATCCCCGGGCGGCACCCAGAATCCGCAATCCGCCTCTTGAATCAAGCGGTACACCTCGGAGTCCTCGCCGACAGATGCGAGCACGGGCCGGGCGCTGGCCATAATTGGGTATGTCTTGCTGGGGACATTCAGCCGGCCAAGTTTTCCATTTAACGTAACCAAGCCAAGATCACAGGCCGAGAGCATGTGCACGACGACTTCCTGTGGCTGCCGGGGTAAGAACTGCAGATTCTTGACTCCCAGTCTCTCGGCGCGTTGCAGAAGCGCCGGCTTGGCGTTGCCTTCACCCACGATCAGGATGCGAATCGAGGGATGCGTTTTAAGTCGCTCGGCTGCGTCGACGACGAACTCCAGTTCCGAGTTAAAGCCGATGTTCCCTGCAAACAAGATCACAAAATCCTCGCCGAGGCCGTAACGCTTTCGAAAACCGTTGTTTTTGGGAAGCGGCTTGATTTCGTCCACATCCGCCCAGTTCGAGATGACTGCGACCTTCCTGGCGGGTACACCTTGCTCCACAAGGTAATCTTTCATGCCCCGGGACACCACGACCAAACGAGCAGCTTCACGGTAGATCAGACGCTCTACTTGCTGGAGAACATGCAGAAGCCACTTGCTCTTCAACTGACCGACAGCGGCCAGGCAATCCGGCCAGATGTCCTGAACGACGAAAACCAGGGGCGTCCTTCGCAGATGTCGGACAAGAATCCCGGTCATGCCCACGGTAATTGGCGGGCTGATGCACAGACAAACATCGCAACTGCGTCCGGTCATGGCAGCGAACGTGCATAACAGGTTGTAGCTGAGGTAATTCAGGCTACGTTCCAGCTGCCCGGCGTTTCTCGGTATGCGCACCCGGGTTCGATAAAGCTGCACCCCCTCATAGACGCTCTTTTCGAGCCAGACTCCTCCGGGTTTGCTGGGAATACTTCCACCATAATGCGGCTGACTCGCAATGACGATGACCTCGATGCCTTTTTTCACCAGATCAGTGGCCAGGGCAGTCACCAGCGGAGCCGTACCGGTCACATCGGGATGAAACCGCATGTGGAGGAGAAGTACTCGCATGCTACTCGTTTACAGAGGCTGGCCGGCGTCTCTCATTTGAATCTCCCGCATCTTCAGGACAATCATGTACTCGTAGATCGCCAGCAGCCTGCAGTAATGAAGCCCGGGCAGGCCATCCAGGAATCCACGCCGGACCAGGTACATGTAAAGAAAACGCAGAGTCGGGCGACAAGGGAGCCGAAAAGACCACTCCTTGATCGCACGGCGGCGAATCACGGGATCCTTGCTCAACAGTTCACGCAACCGCGGCGCCCGCGTTCTTAGGGAATCCAGGCTTTCATGCGCCTCATGCCAGGAGTAGCGATTGTGCTTTTCGAGCCAGGCTGTCAGACCGTTATTAAAGGTCTGATGGATGTAGTGAGATTTCAGGAAGCCGACCGGGCCATCGACCCGTGCAACCAGGTTGGTGGTGCGTTCAAAGGACAGGTGCGAAGGTTTGAACAACCGGGTATTCCAAGTCGGGTATAGACTGCTGTAGCGCAACCATCGGCCCATAAACATCAGTTTTCCCCGTATCCGGTAGGCCACCTCGACACGAGACGGATCGGCAGTTGCTTCGCGCATCTCGTCCCAGAGTCCCGGCGTTGCGATTTCATCGGCGTCCGGATTGAAGACCCAGTCATGGCGGAAACAAATCTGGCGAACTGAATAGGTCCGTTGTTCTCTTTCATTTTCGGCGGAATGGCATATCACGCGGGCGCCCGCTTCATGTGCAATTCGGACCGTTTGATCCGTTGATCCCTGGTCCAAGACGACGATATCGTCCGATTCCCTAACCGCGCTAAGGCAGGCCGGCAGGTTTCGTTCTTCGTTCCGTGTCAGGATCAGGACAGAGATGTTCATGTCTGCCCAAAAGGCGTGCTCACCGTTTGAGGCGTCAATTCGGGATCGTCGCGAATACCCGCTTTTCTTTGGTTACTTTACGAAAGCGCAGAAACCTGGCCGGGTTTCCAACCACAATCGTCCAAGGCTCAACGTCGTGTAACACCGTTGATCTGGCACCGACCACGGCGCCTTCGCCAATCGTGACTCCCGGCCCGATAAAAGCACCGGCTGCTACCCACGCCCCCGCCGCAACAGTTATCGGCGCGGCGATCACAGGCATGTCAAGACGGTCAACATCGCGGCTGGCAGCGCATAGGTGAGCATACTGACTGACGGTCGCATGAGCGCCGATTCGAATCGGGGCTACGCAGTAGCAGTCAACCCCGAAGGCAAGGCAACTGTTCTCCTCCATGACCAGATTCCAAGGCGCCCAGACGCGAGCAGATGGGTAAGGATGAGCGCCTTTTCCGATCCTCGCGTGGAAAAGGCGAAGCAGGAAGCGGCGCCATGCGTGAAACAGAGTGGGCGACGGCCGGTAAAGGAGGCACCACACCACGCGCCAAAGCCCCCTCATCAACTTGCTTTTCAGAAAACCATCCGATCCCACTTCCACGGTTCGCGCGCGGTCCATAGCTCAAAGAATTACCGAAGCCGGAACCGGGCCTCCGCCAAGCAGCCATTGATAGACGGCGGCTACCTGCTCGGCAACGCCAGGCCAGGAATACTTTCTTTTGACCAGGTCCAACCCCCGCTTTCCCATATCGGCTCGCTCGTAGTCCGACATCTGGAGCAGATCTGCGATCGCCCGGCTGATGCTTTCCGGATCGGGCGCGGTTTTGATCGCGGCGCCACAGGCGAAACCATCAGAAAGATTGCATTGGGGAGTCATAACCACCGGCAATTGATGCGCCCACGCCTCGAGCACCGCCATTGGCAACCCCTCGCTGAGGGAGGGAAGGATAAACGCCGCCGCCTCAAAGAGGAGCGATGTCAGCTCTTCGCCGAAAACAGGGCCGGAAATCCGGACGCGGGAGACATCGAGGTCGTCTATTAGAGCATCTAATTCGCCCTGATGATTCGCGTCATCCCACCCAACTATCGCCAATTCCCAGTCTCGCGCGCCCGGAATGGATAGAGACTCGAGCCGTTTCCAGGCACGCAGTAGAGAAGGGAGTTGCTTTTTCGGGTGAAGACGCCCGACATACAAAAGGACTTTACGGGTCGGTTGAGAAGGCTTGGCGCGTGCCTGCGTCGCACGGTCTGGAATATCGACACCGTTTGGGATCTGGCAGATTGGGTTGCGAAAACCGAGTCGTCGGATAGCGTTCGTCTCAGCCGTGCAAAGCGAACGCAAACAGCGGGCAGATCGAAGATTGCTGTCTTCAAAGAGAAGGCGGGCAATGCTCTTCTTGAGTTTCGATCGAGCAAGCGCCCACGGATCAAGCATGCCGTGACTGGAAATGACTACAGGCCGGCGCGAGGACTGCGACCAGCGCCAGGCGACGACGGAGGGATACATCCAGATTCCGTGAAGGTGCACGAGTTCCATACCTTGGGACAGCAAGCAGTCGGAAAAACCTGGAGCATACCCGAACCAGCGGGGCCCCACAACGTCAAAGAGGTGAACGTTCAACGGTTCCCAGTACTGCACAAACTGGTCACTGAATTCGTCTTTCAGGGAGAAGACTTCCGTTGTCAATGCCCCACTGGCCTGCAATTGCTGCCCTAAGCGCCGCGAGGAATGAAAGATCCCTCCCGCCCGCCGGGAAATGGAACCGACCAGAAGTCCGGTCTTCATGGCGACTATTAAGCCCGTTCGGGGTCGAGCCGCGTGACCTCCTCTTCCCAAGTCCGCTCGGTTCTCAACCACCAAAGAACAGGCCACAAAAACAGAAAGTAGAACCAGAGACGACCCGGCAAAATAACCAGCGCGCCGTAGATGCTCTCTGGGATCATCATGACCCAGATCGTGTACCAGATCTGCGCCTCCGTGCCGATCCTCTGAGCCCGTTCCCACAACAGTCTTGAGAGATAGCCGAGCAGGTAATAGAGCGAGGCGCCAAAAAACCAGAATTCGGCAAAGGCATTCGAGGGTCCGGTTGGTGTTGATCCGTAAGGAATTGACCATCGATATGCCTGGTAACCTATGTCCTCATCGCTTCCACCAAGGAAAAGCGATTGCTTGAACTCCTCACCGACTATCTGGCGTGGAACCAGCTGCGCCACGGTTGAGTTATAGAAGCCCTTCCCCAAGTCGAGTATGCCGGTTCTGTTTACCGCTCCGGCCGTTACCACGAGTGCATCAAACTCCGCGTAAGACGTTCCGCTTAGCACTTCCCTGACCGAGGCTTTGACCTGGATCTCGCTTATCTCTCCATTCCTGAAGCCGTACTGGCTTAGAGCCCGATACTGGGGGGCGATCAGGACGAAAACGCCGCCTAGTACCAATGAGGTCGCAAACAGCCAACGTGGCGGAGCCCAGTTTCGGACGAAAAACCAGGCGAGCAGAAAGATCAGGCAGAGGAAGGCCGTCATCGAACGACGCCCCAGCAGAACCGAGACTGCGATTGGGTACAGGCTGAATACTGCGACCGTCAGCTTCTTCACCGTGCTCGGCTGGTGCAGCGTAGCCAGCAGGGTGAGCAACAGCCCCGGGTAAATCATCTGAGCGATACCGAAGTAGAGGACGGGGAGGCCTCGCCATTCAAGCGCATAGTGACCGCCCTCGGTAAACTGATGAATGAAGCCGCCGCTCAGATCTGCGAGCTTGTATGCTCCGAAGAAACCGATCGCGTACAGTAACAGCCCAGCTTGAAAGAGCGACGGCGGAGGTGCCCGACGCTGCCAGTCGTCCGTTACAACTGACAGGGGGCGGGCATAACCCAGCCAGCCGAAAGCAGCGCACAGCACGCACATCGCGAGTGCAGTCTCAAGCCCGTGGTCGCGGAGCACCATATCGGGGTATTTGCCGGGGTTGCGCAGCGCACCCAGAATCTGGGGGCACATGAAGAAAAGCCAGGTCGCTCCGGCCAGCGTCGGATACTGATAGAAGCGCTCTCGTCTGGCAAGCCCCCAAAACAGCATCGCCAGGGCAAGGACGAGCAGGAGTGCAAAAAGAATCCAAGGTGTTATCACAGAACCACCGACAGCGCCCGATACAACCGTTCTCCGTATGCCGCCAGTGTCACGTCCTCACGCGCGGCAGCATTGGACTGGAGTCGAGCCAAGCAATCCCGGTCTGCGGCCAGAACCCTGAGAAGGCGTACGATAGTGTCAACATCACCCACCGGAACGATGAAACCGTCAATACCTTCTCGCACCAGGCTTCCCGTATTCGGAGTGCAAATAACCGGGAGACCAGCCCTTAGAGCCTCGTAAGTTACGGTTGCGGAGCCTTCACAAATGGAAGGAAGCAGAAAGACATCCGCCCATGAGTAATGCGGCGCCAGCTCATTGCGAGGAACAGGGCCGAGCAGCTCAACCGCTTCGCCCAGTTCTGATTTCAAATGACGGGGAAACAACCAGGGTCCGATCATCCGGAAGTCAGCAAAACCGGCGGCTGCTCGCGCGGCTTCAACCACGTACGGCGAGCCCTTTCGGATGCCAACCGCCCCCACTGTCAGGACTCGCAGACGCCCGTCGCGCTTATTAATTGACCGAGGCAATTGGAGGAATCCTTCATCGACACCATACGGAACAACGACACACTTATCCACCGCGCCCCCACATTCCCGGATTCCCTCGCGGACAAAGTCAGAACCACAAACGATCAGATCGGCGGTTTCCCATTCCAGCTCCTCGCGTTTCTGGAAATCGGCAACTGAACAGCTGTTCCGACTCGCGTCTTCCCAGGCGGGAAACCTATTGGCGAGCAACTCTTCTTCTTTCCGTCGGGGCGCAATCGTCTGCTCGACTATGGCTGCCAGACCTTTCTCTTTAGCTTTCCGGAGTAATTCAAGGGCGGCTCCGTTAAACGCATAAACCGCCTTCGCCTCGCCGAAGCCCCGCTCCGCGATCAGCTCGCAGAATCGCCGCCCAGCCCAGAGATGCGCCGCGGTGAGATCTGAGTTGTTTCGCGCCCTCCGAAGACGGGCTGTATACTGGCACCCGAACGGCCAGAATACGGTGACCAAACCAGGCGGGATTTCGTCAGCTACACGTGTCAATAACCGCCTGGTCTGCTCGGGCCTTGAAGAGACGGGCAGCAGGCCAAGGAGACCTTTTAGGAGCGGTGTCGCGTACAAATCCGTGTACAGACGAGCCAGCAGTCTCTTTCGATACAGCAGGCGCGGCACCGCATAGTTCATGCGGGCGCCAAGTTGTGCGACGATTACCACCGATAAAACAAACACTCCCTCCAGCGTCGCAGCATGGGCTTAACGGTGGAAGGAAGTAGATTGGTGACACCAGGTCGAATCCCTGCCGGCAACCGCCAGTCGGACAAAGGCAGGGGCTGTGCAATCGCCGGCCGGTCTTCAACCAGTGACCTGATCAGAGCCGCATAGGACCGCCCCATACGACTCAGCGAGTAGCAGGTCGCGGCCTTTTTCCGACAAGCGTCAGACATAGTGAGGAGTCGTTCCCTGTCACCCTCGGCCTTGCGAAGAATCGCCGCGGCACCATCGACATCACCCGGGTCGAACAGCCATCCGGTGACTCCCGGGTCCACCACGCAATCCGTAACCAGTTGAATCTTCGATACCGCCGGCACGCAGCCGGCCGCCATAGCCTCAATCAGCACCAACGGAAAACCCTCATAATGGGACGGCATGAGCAAGAGATCGTGCTGCCTGTAGAAGTCCGGAACGCTTTCATTAGGGACCGCCCCTGCAAACTCGACAGGATATTGAACCCGGAGCATACGGCGCTTCAATTCTCCGAGATCGGGACCATCCCCCACAATCGTCACTCGCATGTTAAGGACGTTCAACCTTTTCAATATCTCGGGAATCCAGAACACGCCCTTGGATTGATGCTCGATTCTCCCTAAACTCAAGATTTTAAGTTCATTTCCCCGCTTGCGTGTTTGTCCGGCGTCGAACCTTTGCACCTCTATTCCATGCATTATTTCTACGCACCGGTCGGTCGGGAAACGGCACCGAGCCACCAGGTCGCGATGGATCCGCGGCGAAGGTGCTACGGCTGCGTGCACATGGTCTCGAATGGCCCGGGCATAGCTGTACGTTCCCCGGGTGATGTTGTGAACGATCAGGATTCTCATAATCCCGGCCGGGAGATAGCGGGCAATATTTGCCTGCAGTTGTCCCGCCAGTACGTGGATGATAACGGCTTCGTATCCCTCGTCGCGCAAATGCTTAATCAACTCGTACGCCTGGTCCCTGGTGCTTACCGCATCGACACCTATCACTTTTCCAAAGGCACGCTCACCCGCAAACCGGAAATCCTCGACAGCCTCTTGCTCGCGTTTGCCGACCGCGATCCAGCGAAGCTCTATCCCTTCGCTGGCCAAGGAGCGGCGCAGGTTTTCAGAGAAAATGTAAGTGCCACCCACGTGCGGAATGCAGAGCGAAGCAAGGCGCATCGGATTTCACCTTTCGGAGTAAAGCGCAGGCCTTTCCAGACTTCTCCGGGTTTTCGACATCGGTGCACCCGCCAACCGTCGTACGAGCAGACAGGCGCAAACCAAGTATCCGGCGAGCTGCAGGAGATGCGCCGCCAGGCTACTCCAGGCGAGGCCCTCACTCCCAAGGTCGCGAAGCAGCCAGGTTCCAGCGATCATGGCTGCGGACCAGACCAGACTGACAACAAACGGGGACCATACACAGCCCCATCCCATGAGCGTGTTCCAAATGGAACCTGTGGCGGACATGACAACGGCCAGGATGGCGAGTAATACCAGAAGCCTGTTTGCCGATGCAAACTCCGGTCCGTAGATACTCATGATGCTGTCAGCCAGGATGATTACCAGGAGCGCAAGAACGGCCGCTATGCCGGTGTTAAGAGCAAAGCCGATCCGAAACAGCCGCATTGATTCGTCGGCTCTTCCCTCGCTCATCAGGCTGGAGGAAAAGGGAAGCAGCAGCGGGCCTAGAATAGCCGGAAGAAAAAGAATGGCAGAGCGCCAAGCGGAGGCGGCGTTGAATACTCCCAATTCGGCATATCCGCCCGGCTGGTTGACGATGATCGCGTTACAGACCCAGTAAGTGGGAGTCACGAGTATTCCGGTCAGAACCGCTGGCAGGCTGAACCTCCAGAGAATGGGCAAATCGCTCCGAACTACATCGTAGTCAATACGGATCCCACACCGGACGGCTTCCGCTCTTACCGCACGGAAGCGCAAGAAAGCACCGAGGGCGGCTGTAACAATCAACGCCGCGACAGATCCGCGCAGGCCACCGTAATAGGCGCAGCCGACCACCGCCGGAAACGAAATTACTGCAACCGCGATGTTAATGCGCGCGATCTCCCTGAAGGCTTCCAATCCAGAGAGCGCGCCTGTCTGAGCAGCTGTCAGAGCGCCAAACAGCAGCAGAAGACCAGCACAGGCCAGGAGAGCGCTGAGATGGGGAGCTGCCAGTCCGGCCGCCACGCGATCTGAGAAGATGGCAAGAAGAAAAGCAGCCGTTGCCCCAGTCAGGAGCGCAACCAGTGTAGAAAGGCCAATCAGCCGGCCAGCTTTCTCCGGGTCAACCAGTCGGAGTTGCGCAACATATTTCGTTCCGGTCTCCGACAACCCGAAACTGCCTAGTACTGCGAACATACCAGCCGTAATCTGAATCATTCCCAGTTCGCCGAAGACCGCACTACCGAGTGTCCTCGCTACGACAACCGACGCTAACAACGCCAAACATTTGGAAGCGACTCCTCCGACGACGGTCCACAACCCGGCGCGGGCGATGCGCAGTTGCAGCGGGGAAAGCGTCAGCCCATATCGGCTTGCAGCGACCACGCCGTTGAATCTCATTCGAGTCGAGATCTCCGGGTTAAGAGAAGGAAGGATGGATGGTCCGCGCTTCGCGCCTGTCGGTCACATCTGGCGGAGCGGTCGAGGAGAGGCAGAAGTGGTGCTGCCTCGGCGGCGTGAAGAGGGTCGGCGTGTGTGGAACAACGAACGCCGCTCTTGTTAGGAAGTCTAACATGTCGAGACAGATGGGGTGAAGTGCCACCCGCGTAAAAACTCACAGAACGGCCCCCGCTTGTGCGGGTGTAGGGGTGATTCGGGTCGCGTCCTGCCAGACGCAGGTTACAGTCTCGCTCGGCTTGCGAGCGTCCCAACAACAAGGATGACCGAGGTTCCAATTACGATTATCAGGAAGCTGTGAAAGGGAGTGTCAAACAGGGTCATCCAAGCGATCACGGCCAGCCCTGCAACCATACCGGTGCCTGCGGACAGCTTCGAGGCTCTTGGGAAGAAATAGGCAAGCAAAAACAAACCGAGCATTCCGCCGCTGAAAACCGAGGAGAGTGTCCACCACGCGTCCAAGGCACTCTGAACTCCGATCATCGCGAGTCCCACGCCGGTGCCGAGCATTCCCCAGACGAAGGAGACGAGGTAAAGAAAGCGCATCGACTCCCTCTCCCCGGCTGCCTTTCGGAAATATCTCTTGTAGAAGTCAGTGTAGATGATTGTCGCTGAACTGTTCACGCTGGTGGATAGTGTACTCATCGCCGCGGCAAAGATTGCAGAGATCAGCAACCCGGTCAGACCGACGGGAAGTTGCGAAACAATGAAGAAAGGGAAAACCCGATCAGCCATTCCCGCTTCGCGGTATTCAGGCGGCAGCAGTTCCGGCTGCACCATATAAAAAGCGAAAAGCGCCGTTCCAATGAAGAAGAAAACCAGGGAAACGGGGAGATACAGCATTCCGCCCAGCCAGACGGCTCGCCGGGCATCCCTGTCTGACTTTGCCGCGATGTATCTCTGAACGTAATTCTGATCAATGCCGAAGTTCTGGAGGTTTATAAAGATCCCGTTGAGCAGAATCACCCAAAAAGTGGCTTGTGACCAATCCGACAGACTGAAGCTCCCCAATCCGAACTTTCCATTTTCAATCGCTACGGTGAACAGCTGCCCCGGACCTTCCGGCATTCCAAACAAAAGGACTAACGCACTCAAAATGGCTCCGCCGATAAGAACGAAACCCTGAATAGCGTCAGCCCAAATGACCCCTTCAATCCCGCCCAGCATTGAATACACAGTGACCGAGACTCCCGTGAGCAGGACGATCGAACTGACACTCCAGCCAAGCAGGGCATGCAGCGGCAAGGCCATTAGGTACATAACCGAGCCCATGCGTGCGATCTGGGTCAGAAGATAGAAGACTGACGCATAGGAGCGAGCAACGGGGCCGAACCGATGTTCGAGATAGCTGTATGCCGAGATTTCCGAGCGCTGTCGGTAGAGCGGGACGAAGAGTCGTACCGCAATCAGCGCTGCGACAGGGATCGAGAGGCTAAACGTGAACCGACTCCAATCGTATCGAAATGCGCTGCCAGGAATAGCCAGGAAGCTGATGCTGCTTACGTAGGTGGCCAAGATCGACATCCCGACCAGCCAGGAGGGTAAGACGCGACCCGCTGCCATGAAAGCTTCCGTTTGCCGACTCTTGCGGAAAAACAGACTGCCGAAAACAACGACGCCGAAGAAGTAAACGACCAGAACAATAAGGTCAACAAGCGAAAGTTGCGATGTCACAGGAGTCCGCAGCAGAGTATAAACCGAATCGGCGAGAGCACGCACGCGGGGTTTGCAAGGATAGAGCTTGGAGCATAGCGCTTTTAGGGGAGCGATCCGCCTCTCATCTGCGTAATCCGTGCTATCCGTCCTATCCGCCGGCATCCATTCCCCGCAGAGGACGGATGGCAGGATTGCGCAGATGAGAGGCGGATCCAATTGACACCGCTTGCCGCTTCTGTTACTACTGGTTTTGCATTAGCACACCGTTGTTCCCTTAACCAGGCAGGGCGCCGCCATGCAACGTCCCAAAGGATCGGGCGGATCGGGTGAGTTGGACAGGCGAGATTTCCTGAAAGTTGCAGGAGCGGGCCTTGCCATCGGCGGCTTTACTTCTTCCGCT
>DAOTAI010000075.1:0-15259 GCA_035593865.1 Acidobacteriota bacterium | reverse complement strand
CCGAAAAATGGTCAATTTGCCCGCCGAGCGTTCGGGTTGTGAGAAATCCGGGCTAAGCTGCTTCTTTCACGGCCGTTATGAGATCCGTGATCGCCTTCTTCCCATCCGAGAAGAACATCAAGGTGTTGTCATTAGCGAACAGCGGGTTCGGAATGCCGGCGAACCCCGGGCTCAGGCTGCGCTTGATGATAACAACCGTCCGGGCCTTGTCGACGTCGAGAATAGGCATACCTGCAATCGGGGAGTTCGGGTCAGTGCGCGCCAGGGGATTGACGACGTCGTTCGCCCCGATAACAATCGCCACGTCGGTCTGTTCGAAGCTCGGGTTAATCTCTTCCATTGTCTTCAGCTTGTCGTAAGCGATGTCCGCCTCGGCAAGCAGCACGTTTATGTGGCCCGGCATGCGCCCCGCCACCGGATGGATCGCAAACTCGACGGTGATGCCCTTTGATTCCAACAGGTTCATGAGGTCCCGAACCGAGTGCTGGGCCTGAGAAACTGCCATGCCGTAGCCGGGCACGATCACAACCCGCCTGGCATTCTCGAGCAGCATTGCG
Organism: Acidobacteriota bacterium; assembly: GCA_035593865.1. Classification (GTDB taxonomy): domain Bacteria; phylum Acidobacteriota; class UBA6911; order RPQK01; family RPQK01; genus RPQK01. Next base: position 14,702 of record DAOTAI010000075.1, on the reverse strand, counting down.
ATTTCCTCAGCATCGGCAGCCTTCACCTTGCCGGCGTACACGTCGTCGGCTTTTGCCACGGCGGCGGCCCCCTGCTCTATTTTTCCAAGGAGCACGTTCGACAACGAGCGATTCATCGCACGGCACATGATTTGCGTCAGGATGATGCCGGAAGCGCCGACCAGGGAGCCTGCGATTATCAGCATGTTGTTGTTCAGGACAAAGCCCGTTGCGGCGCCCGCCAGACCCGAATACGAGTTCAGAAGCGCGATCGCTACCGGCATGTCCGCCCCGCCGATGGGAAGGGTTAAGAGGATGCCAAGCACTGAAGCAATGCCGACAAGCGTCCAGTAAGCCCACTGATTCGCCGGTTCCGCTACGACTGTGATGCCGAGCGCGACTACAGCCAGCCCCAAAAGAACGTTTAGCAGCTGCTGGCCTTTAAAGAGAATTGGTTTGCCAGGTAGCAGCAATTCCTGCAGTTTGTCGAACGCCACAAGGCTACCCCAGAACGTCACTCCGCCGATCAAGCCGGATGCAACCGTGGCGACCGTGAGTTGAAGGGAGGGGGCGGGTAAGGTTGGGTTTACCGCGTCGTGCAGCGCCGCGCCGGCGACGAGCACCGACGCACCACCGCCGAAGCCGTTAAGCAGGGCCACCATTTGCGGCATCGCGGTCATCTTGACCATCTGTGCCAGGACCGCCCCAATCGCGCCGCCGACCAGGATGCCTCCAAAAATAAGCAAAAAGGCCTGCCGCCCTCCTCCCAGAACGCCTTGGTCAAACAGCGTCGCAACTACGGCCAGGAGCATGCCCAGTGCGCCCGTGAGGTTTCCCCGTGCCGCAGTGCGAGGGTGTGACAATTGGACGAAGCAAAGAATGAACAGGACGGCTGCGATCAGATAAACGAAGTTTATTAATGAGGCGTTCATCGCGTGAGTCTTTCGTTAGTCTCTCTTCTTCTTGAACATGGCCAGCATCCTGTGCGTAACCATGAACCCGCCTACGACATTGATTGTCGCTAATACAATCGCGACGAAACCGAGCACCGTTGAAAACTCGCTGGGCGAGGCAATCGATAATATCGCCCCGATGATGGTGATCCCGGAAACCGCGTTGGAACCAGACATGAGCGGTGTGTGCAGCAGGGCGGGCACTTTGGTAATGACCATCCAGCCCACGAACATCGCCAGAACGAAGACCGTGAGCACCCCGACAAACGCTTCCATCAGGTTATGCCTCCTTCCCCCCGGATACCCGCAAGAAAACGGGCCTATCCGGCATCGGGTAGATCTGTTTGGCCACGCCACCCCGAGCAATGACATGTCCACTTTATGCGCCGAAAAGAACCGGCACGAGAACCGTACCAGTCTAATACAACTACTTATAGTAATCGAACCGCTAGTAATCGAACCGCCGATCCTGTGAACAAACGAGTCCTTAAGGACGCCGGGCAACCTCGCCGTATACTGATGTCTCGGGAGCGTGCCGAGCCCGGTAGATTGTGGGCTCGCAAGCCTCGTTGTACGATTACAGTCATGAGATGGCACGTCTTGGCTTTCGTCAGCCTGCTACAGATTCTTGCTATCTTCGGCCAATCCGCCGACCCCTTCCGCTTTAACAACCGGGGAGTCGCCTACCTCGAGCAGTACGAGTTCAGTTTGGCCGCTGAGGAGTTTCAGAAGGCTTTGCGGGTCCGTGCGGACTTCATCCCCGCACGTGTCAACCTAGGGATTGCCTATTACTACCTGGCTGATTATGCGAAAGCAACCGTGGAGTTTCGAGAAGCACTGAAGCAGGACCCAAGCCAGCCTCATGCCAATTTCATGTTGGGGCTCATTATCGGCAGAGAGAAGGATCGTGAAGCGGCTTTCCGTCACTTTCAGCAAGTCCTGGCCGTCGATCCTGAAGACCCCGCCACTCACTACAACTTGGGACTGCTTCACACCAGGAACCGGGACTACCAGCGGGCAATCGCGTCTTTCCAGAAAGTGCTCCAATTCGAGCCTTATCATGTTTCCGCGCTTTACAACCTCGCTATGGCCCAAATGCGCGCCGGCAGGCAACAGGAAAGCCGACAGACGATGCGCCGCTTCCAGGAACTGAAATCGGGTGACCAGGCGGGAGGCCCGACCGGAGCGATGGGAGTGCAATACGGCGAGGAAGGGCGCTACGCCCTGGGAATAGGTCAATACGACCCGATTCTCCCTGCATCTTCTCAGCTAGCCAGGGTCCGGTTCATTGATGCGACTGCGCAGTCAGGAATTCAGTTCGTCCACCGCGGGACCGGGAAGAATCCGTTGGGGAGCAGGTGGCAGCGAAGCGACTTCAATAAAGAGGCCGCCGAGAAGACGTTGGTTTCTGGCTTAGGCTCCGGAAGCGCCTTTCTCGACTTCGATAATGACGGAAAGATGGACTGGTTCGTTGTCGATTCGTCCGCCCAAGGTGCTGGGAACCGGCTTTACCGTAACATCGGAAACGGCGCCTTTGAAGACGTCACCGACAAGGCCGGCCTGGCACTCAAGCATGCCGGGATGGGAGTGGCAGTCGGCGACTTCAATAACGATGGATTCCCAGATCTTTTCATCACCGGTTACGGAGGCAACTACCTTTTCCGAAACGAGAAAAACGGGACATTTAAGAACGTAACCGAGGAAGCACGACTGGCTAACTCCCCCACGCGATGGAGCCTAAGTGCAGCCTTCTTTGATTACGACCACGACGGAGACCTCGACCTCTACGTCACGAATTTTGTCGATCTGAGCGTCATACCCGACAAACCGACATTTGTCTTTCCCGACGATTTTTCAGGCCAGGAGAATCAGTTGCTTCGCAACAACGGCAACGGGACTTTCACCGATATCACCGCCGAAGCCCGCGTTTCCGGAGGCAAAGCTAAAAGCACCGGGGTGGTGTTTTTCGACTTCAACAACAGTCGTGATATCGATCTCCTCGTCATTAACCACGGCGCCCCGCCCAATCTCTTCAGTAACAAGCGCGACGGAACCTTCGAGGATGTGGCCGCCAACTTGGGCTTGACTACTTTCAACATGTGCGGCGTAAGCTCCGCTGACCTGAACAAAGACAGCTTCCAGGATATTGCCTTGCCGCGGCCGACTGTCTGGGCTCTCAGGAACAGCGGGGGCCGCAAGTTCATTGAAATGAAACCAGCTGCTGACAATTCCGCAGCTGGCGCCTGGGGCAGCCTGGTTTTTGACTATGACAATGACGGCTGGCTCGATCTTCTGCTCCTGGGAGAGAGGACTCGGCTTTTCAGGAACGAGGGAGCGCGTGGTTTTACCGATGTTTCGGAACAATCTGGCTTCGGCGACCTTCCGACTGCTTCCGTAAGAAGCGCGGCTGTCGCGGATTACGACGGCGATGGCGACAACGATGTCATCATGATCATCAACGGAGCAAAGCCGCTCGTCTTGCGCAATGACGGGGGAAACCAGAACAAGTCCGTCAAGATTAACCTGTCGGGGCTGCGGGACAACAAGAGTGGGCTTGGAGCAAAAATAGAGATCCGCGCAGGCCAGGCCTGGCAGAAACTCGAAGTGAACGGCAACATCGGCTTCCTGTCGCAAAGCTCCCCGGAGCTTGTCTTTGGACTCGGTAAAAAGCAAGCGGCCGATTCCATCCGGATTCTCTGGCCGACAGGCGTGCTCCAAGCCGAGTTGGAACGCCCGGCTGGACAAACGATCAGGATCGAGGAAGTTGACCGAAAGGGCACTTCTTGCCCGCTTTTGTATGCTTGGAACGGCCACAAATACGACTTCATAACCGACTTCCTCGGCGGCAGCGCGGTCGGCTATCTTGTAGCGCCGGGCGTGTACGGCTCAGTCGACGTCGACGAATACGTAAAGATCGCAAACATGGTCCCTCAGCCAAAAGACGGGCTCTACTCGATCAAGATGAACAACCAACTCGAAGAGGTCATGTTCATCGACGAGGTCAGGCTTCTGGCCGTTGATCACCCGGATGGCACCTCCGTCTACCCGGATGAAAAACTCATGCCTGCGCCTCCCTATCCCAGCTTCAAACTCTTCCTGGCAAAAGACTCTCGCCCCCCCATTGCGGCGACCGATGAAAACGGCAGAAACGTCCTCCCTGCCCTGCTGAAGATCGATCGCAACTACCCCGATTCCTTCAAGCTCTTGCCCTTCAAAGGGTACGCAGAGCCGCACGAACTGATTCTCGACCTGGGCGATGTGAGCCAGGCTGAGAAGGTGCTTTTGCTGATGACTGCCTGGATCGATTACGCCGATTCGTCTTCCAACCTGGCAGCATCCCAGGCAGGTGCGAAACTAATCCCGCCATATTTGCAAGTAGTTGATACCGACGGAAAGTGGGTAACCACCATTGACAGCATTGGATTTCCGGCCGGTCTGCCGAAAACCATGACGGTGGATTTAAGCGGCAAATTCCGTCATCCGACCGACTTCCGTGTAAAAATCGTAACCTCGATGAGGATCTACTGGGACCAGATCCTGCTCGACACCTATTCCAGTCCGGAAAGGCCCCGAGTCACGACTTTAAAGGCGGATCGTGCCAGTCTGGCTTTCTATGGATATCCCCGGGAGGTAAAACCAGACGGCAAGAACCCGCCCATGTACGACTACCACGATCGTTCGACAACCTCTCCCTGGAAGAACCATATCGGCAGCTATACCCGCTATGGCGATGTGAAGCAGTTACTCGAGGCCAAGGACGACATGTATGTGGTGATGCGACACGGAGACGAAATTACGGCAGAGTTTGAAGCCGCCAAGCTGCCGCCGATTCCGGATGGCTGGCGCCGAAGCTTTCTGGTTTACGCAGCCGGCTTTGGGAAAGACATGGATTTGAATTCGGCTAATCCTGACACGGTGGGACCGCTGCCTTCTCATTCGGGCACTTACCCGGACAGCCCCGCTCACAGGGACTATCTGAAGACGTACAATACCAGGGAAATCAGGGAAACGTTCAATTGGTGATGCGTTTGCCGTTGATAATAATTCGCGGAGAAATACAGAATGCCGAAACACATAGGAATCGTGGCGGTCAGCGCAGAAGGGGCCGCGCTCTGCTACCGGACGATCTGTGCTGAAGGCGCCGCCTGCCTTGGTCCGCACGCACATCCCGAGATTACCATGCATACAACCCCGCTCAGCGAGTACATGGTCTACATCGAGAGCGGAAGATGGAAAGAGGTCGGGGATCTGATGCTGAATTCCGCCAGGAAACTGGCTGAGGCGGGCGCCGATCTCCTGATTTGCCCCGATAACACTGTTCATCAGGCTTTTGACTTTCACGAGATGGAAAAAGAGGCTGGCTTGCCTTGGCTGCACATCGCGGAAGTGGTTGCACAGGAAGCTTTGACCCGAGGGTTCCGCAAGATTGGCGTCCTCGGAACCCAATTCCTTATGGAAGGACCTGTTTATCCCTCGCGCCTTGAGGCCGCGGGCATAGAACGGCTGATTCCCGGCAAAGCCGACAGGGAGAAAATCAATCAGATCATTTTCGATGAACTCGTCTACGGGCGCTTCGAGGATTCATCACGCAATTATTTCTGTTCGGTGATTGATGAACTCCGATCAAACGGTTGCCAGGCGGTTGTCCTGGGATGCACCGAGATTCCTTTGCTGATATCCGACGAAGTCTCGCCCCTGCCCTGTCTGGATTCAACCCGACTCCTGGCGCATGCCGCACTCAAGGCGGCGATACAACCCGTGGAAGGCGAGTAGCAACTAGATCAAGGAGACAAAGAACATGACCTACAGCGCGAATCCTGCTCGTTACGACTCCATGATTTACCGCCGATGCGGGCGTAGCGGTCTTTTGCTGCCCGCGATCTCGCTTGGACTCTGGCACAACTTCGGCGCCGTCGACGATAGCTCAAACGCCCGGGCCATGATCTTGCGCGCCTTCGACCTGGGCATCACTCATTTCGATCTGGCCAACAACTACGGTCCCCCGCCTGGATCAGCCCAAGAAACGTTCGGCGCCATCCTGCATCGCGATCTGAAGGCGTACCGAGACGAGTTAATCATCTCAGACAAGGCGGGATACCTGATGTGGCCGGGTCCGTACGGAGAATGGGGATCACGCAAGTACCTGCTGGCCAGTCTCGATCAGAGTCTGCGCAGAATGCAGCTCGATTACGTCGACATCTTTTATCATCATCGTCCCGACCCGAACACGCCCCTGGAAGAAACCATGGGCGCCCTGGACCACGCCGTCAGGAGCGGCAAGGCCCTGTACGTCGGAATATCCAATTATGATGCGCGCCAGACCCGGAAGGCGGCCGAAATCCTGCGCGAACTGGGAACGCCATGCCTTATCCATCAGCCCAAGTACAGCATGTTCAACCGATGGATAGAGCCCGACCTGCTCCATGCGCTGAAGCAGGAAGGAATCGGCTGCATAGCGTTTTCACCGCTTGCCCAGGGCCTCCTGACTGACAAATACCTGGACGGGGTGCCGGAGGGTTCCAGGGCATCGAAGCCCCACGGTTTTCTCAGGCCCGAGCAGATCACCGAAAAGCAGCTCAGGCAGGTTCGAAAGCTGAGAGAACTGGCCGCCCGACGAGGACAAAGCCTTGCACAGATGGCGCTCGCCTGGGTCTTGCGGCATCCGGTAATGACCTCGGCGTTGATCGGGGCCAGTTCAACTAAGCAGATCGAGGAAAACGTTCACGCTTTGGCAAACCTCGAGTTCAGCAGGGAAGAACTGAATGCCATAGACGACGTTCTCCGTGAGGCCCCCGAAGCGCAGCTGCAGGATTGACGACCGCGTCCGTCCTACACCTGCGAATACGACGTCGGCCGCAGAATCAGGTCGGTGATGTTCGACACGGTATCCGCGTAATATGGCTCCGCGCTCAGCTTCTTCCAGGCAGGATCTTCCCTGAACGCGGCCCACGCCTTCTCGCGCGCCGCCCAATCGGGAAAGGCCAGCATATAGGTCAGATTGGGAATCCTCGGACCGATCAGCGTTTCCCCAAAGAAGACGGGGTGCAAGCCGGTTTTCCGGAAGATGGCAAGTTCGCCGCCTGAGTTGAACATTTCGATTTTGCGCCTGGCCGCTTTCTCGCAGTGGCTTTCATAGATGCGCATCTCGAAGATCCGCCCGCTCTTCCCGGCGACCGACGAGGGAACTTCGACTCTCGGCGCCTGCTCGAAGGCGAGCATCAGGGAGCTCTCCACCCGCATGTAGGGAGGATCGCTCGACGGCAATTTGTAGAAGCTCTCGGCAGCCTTTTGAAATTCCGCGTCGGTCTCGAGCCGGGCCGGTGCGGTCATCACCGATTCAAGGCTTTTGTGAGGTAAAAGTACGTACAAGGTTAAGCTGTCCACGCCGTGGACAGGCTCGAATACACCAATGGGACCGACACCGAGACGGGAGCAGGCAGGTATCAGGGCATTAGCCAGAAACTCGCTCAAAACCTTCTTCTTGTCGCCCGGAAGCATGCGATAAAGGCGCAACTCCAATAGCTGCCGGTCGTTCTTCTGCCCTTGCGCCATACCTGAAACTGCATACGAGAGTGAACTGATGCCGGTACCTGAAGCCACCAGAAAATCACGTCGTTTCATAGAAAAGCCCCCAATCGATTGAGAAGTTAGCACACACGCGTTCGCGTACTTTAGGCCAAAAGAACGGCAGGGGTAAAGAGGCAAAAGCCAAGGGGTGAAGGGACAAAGGGGAAAAGGGGTAGAGGGGAAAAGCATTTTCCATTTTCCATCGTTCATTTTCCATTTTCCATTTCATCCATCTCACGATGGTGCCTGTCCCGATGGGTCCGCGGCCAAATGAAGATGGAAAATGGCGAGCCAATTGCAAAAATCGCCGGACGGGCTTGCGTACGATGGGTTTCGAATCCGCACCGCGATTTTCGGGGCGGATTGAAACCCACCACTCTTCACCCAACGGGCTTGTCGTACGAAGAGTGCGAAACGCGCGCTGGTGCACGATGGTGGGTTTCAATAAAGGGATAGAGGGAAAAGCATTTTCCAGAGTCGATCGCAAAAATCGGTCTTAAAGGCGCCAACGGCCTGATTCAGAATAGCCTCGGGCAAAAGCCCGCTAAGCTCTAACATAAGCATCTCTCTGCGTGAGGAAAACGGCTCCGGGAAACCGCACGCCGGAGGCGTGCGGGGGGAGTAGCCGGGGGTGGAGCCGCTTTGCAGGCGACACCCCCGGTATCGTGAACTTCGACAACCCCACCCTGAAGGGGTGGGAGGAAAGAACATTGTGCGATGGGATCCCAAATGCGGTTTTGCTGTACCATCTGGTTTTCAGCACCAGGGGTCGCTATGCGCTTATTCGCGAATCCCGGGCCGAGCGGCTAAACGAGTACCTTAGCTCCCACCCCTTCAGGGTCGGGAGTCATTGCAAGCTGGATACCGGGGGTGTCGCAAAACACGCTCCACCCTCGGCTACTTACCTCGAACGCCTCCGGCGTGCGGTCTCTTCCCCCAAATGGAAAATGGAAGATGAACGATGGAAAATGGAAAATGCTTTTCTCCTTACCCCTTTACCCCTTACCCCTTTGCCCCCTTCGCTTTTGCGCCTTCACCTCTGCCGTTTCACCCCTGTAGTCGAGGTCACATGGCATCTTGACAGGCTCTGCTATGTTGAGTGTAAAGAGCGCGAACATTCGGATTGCCAAGGCTTCTCTGTGATTGACATGGCACCGGGCAACTTCTAATATTGGGCGCATCAGTTTGGGAAGGAGAGTCACCAGATGGCCGCAACGGGCGAAGGAAAAGTGGGTTCAGAAGTCAGGTTGTGTCGCGAATCTCTGGGCCAGATCCGGACCGAGTTGAGTAAGTCTCTCTGTGAGTTTCAGGTCCAGGTGACCGAACTTCGAGAGTCACTGAACCAGGTCCAGCAGAACTATCGGAGTTTTCAAGACCAGTTCGCACAGCTCGAGCAAAGGTCGATAGGGTTGGAAACGCAGGTTCAGGCGGTTCAGAGTTTAGACAGTCGTTTCGAGGAGATCGAAGGAACTCTCCAGACCGTCGAACAGGAACCAGCCCCTGCGGCGTCTTCCGTTCCGATTCAAGGGATCGATCCCTCACTCTTGAAGAAGACTTTAAAAAGGCTGGCCGGGGCAACCACCCAAGAGGAAATTCTGGAAGTCTTCCTTGACCTCGCGGCCGGCACTGCTGAACGGGCAATTCTTTTTGCCGGGAAGGACGGCTCTTATATTCCCTGGCGCAGCCGTGGTTTCTCCAAGGAATCGCTGGAATCAGTTGTAGTGAACGATCCCGCCGATCCCATCATGGTTGTCGCGAATACCAAACAGCTGGTTTATCGCGAGCAGGCGCCCGTTGAGGCTAGACCGTCTCTGGGTGAGGCAGGGGATCTGCCGCATGCCTTTGTCGCTATACCTTTAGTCTTCGATGACTTCGTCCCGGTGATCTTCTACGCTGACTCATCCCGGTCGATTGACGTCGACTACCTCGAAGTACTCAGCTACCTCTCGGTTCTCGTCCTGAAGAACAACGCGCTCCAGCAACTCGCTGGGGACAAAGCCGAACAGCCGGCCGAAGCCGTCCAATTCGCCGTCGAGGAAAAGACCGAGACACCCGCGGCTCCGCCTCCGGTCACAACTCCGATTGAGGCGCCATCACTGGTCGCGGAACCTCCCGAGCCTCAACCCGTCCCGATTACCGAGGATTGGGAGATCCCCGAGAGCATGATCGACCATCCCAAACCCGCACCGGATGTTTCCCTGGAGACTTTTGCCGAGCCGGCACCGGCGGCGCCTGAGCCGGAACCTGAGCCTCAACCTCAGCCGGAGAGCCTTGTGGAACCTGACGGTCATATGGAGGCTGTGGGCGAGGCCGTGAGCGAACCCATACCGATCCCGACGCTCTCGCCCGAAGAAGAAGAGAAATACAGCAACGAGGCGAGACGTTTCGCCCGACTCCTGGTTTCCGAAATAAAGCTTTACAACGAGGACGAGGTGTTCAACGGCCGCCAGAATGCCGATCTGTACACTCGCTTGAAACGCGACATTGACCGCAGCCGCGAGATGTACGAAAAACGAGTCCACCCCGCGGTGGCTCGCGTTTGCGACCACTTCCACGAAGAACTCGTTCGTATCCTGGCCCGTGAAGACGTCAATTTGATGGGTTCGGGCTATCCAGGTCCGATGCTCAGGAAATAAAGAAACAACGGGCGAAGCGTCTGTTCCCAGCACCGCTTGGAACTCCCTTCGCCCGTCCCTTCCCTGGGAGTACCGCGACCTTCGCGGGACGCGGCAGTTGAACCAACCGTCAACTACTCATCCCCCTTTGCCCCATCGCCTACTGGGGTATAATCAATCGATTTTTTCGGAGGACATGTCGTGATAAAGGACCTTCTGCCGAACCAGGTGGTGTGTAACGAGAAGAACGAAAAGGGCAAACCCTGTCACGGTAAGATTAAACGCTATTATCCCTTTGCCTCCTACTTCAACGAGACCGATTCCGATCGACTGGAAGAGATCAAGCGTGAATTTGGTCAGGATCCCAAGCTGGTCCTGCTGCGTTGCGAAGACTGCCTGACGATTTATCGGCTCCCGCAAGTTCTCAAAGAACAGCTGAAGCAGGCTTAGACGACGCTGGGAGTTGAAGGAGAGACACTGAGACCGAGTTCCATCCGTGATATCCGCGTCATCCGCGCTATCCGCGGGCTTTTCTCCCCACGAATAGCGCGGATAACGCGGATGCGTTTTTCGTTTTCCATCCCATGTTCAGGAAGAAAGCCGGGGTCAACAATTTTCTTGCAACCGGCTCCAAGTTCCCTGTTTTTCACACTCGTATCACTTCTTCGGCGTCGCATTCCGGGCAGCACTCGTAACGGTACCACTCGGTCCCACTGCCGCCCCATCCGCATTTCAAACAATAAACCCGGGCTGTGCGCAGCTGCCGGCGGAAACGGATCTCGAGAACCTTGTTCGCGATAATCAAAATTGCACCGACACCAATCAGGCCGTAGCTGTAAAGCAGGACAAGAGGCGAGTACAGAGCGCTGGACGTGGTAATCAGCAAGAGCAAAACGAGGGCGACGACAATCAGCGCGAAGCCGGCACGCTTAAGGCCCGTTGGCTTTTCAAGTATGTCGATATTCAAGTCCCCAGCTTCGGCCATCGCATCATTTTAGCAGCCGACCGTCCCGTCTTATCGGCTTCCCCCTTGTTATTAGATTCTTGCCCCCTGATCGCTTATCCATTATCCTACCGCCCAGCGTCACGGCAAGAAGAAGACACCTGGCGCGGGCGGGGGAGGTCAAAGCCATATGAAGTGCAGCAAGAAAGAAGAGCGGCGGCTAACGGATCTGACGATGACTCGGTCTCTTGTTCTGTCTCGGGCTTTCCTGATAGCGGCTGCACTTTTCCTGGTGCCCACCTGGGCGTTTGCCGGCACTGCGGTCCATGCGCCGTCGCAAGATTCATCACACGGGCTCGAATTTGCGGTCTTGCTGATCTCCGCCATCCTCGCTCTCAGGTTTTCGCGCAAGGCCAAGCCGGCAGTCGAATTGCCACAATCCAGATCTGTCAGCCGGATAAACGAACTGGCCCGATCCCTGGTGGCCGAGGATTGCCGCTCGTTGACGATCGCGATGACCGAACTCGCCCAGGGAAACCTGACCGCCCAGCTCGATATCCGCTCTAAGCCTCTTAACCCCGAGGCCTTTCCCGAGATTCGCGACTTCGTGAAAGTGCTGAACTCCATTGTGGCCAGCCTTCAGGAAACGGCCGTGGAGTTCAACGCGGTCACCGAGACTCCCTGCCACCGGTTGTGTTACGTCGGCGCCGACTCGTTTCTGGAAGGACGAGCCTGCGGTGAAGCCATGGGCGAAGTCTTGGGCCGCACCGGCAGGGTTGCCATTGTCACAACCTTTCATAACGCATCGGGTCCGGGACTTCGCCGCAAAGGCTTTATCAGCATGATTCACGAGCGTTATCCCGGCATTGAGGTAGTAACGACCATAGAGGGAACAGAGACCCCCGAGATCGCCTACGAGGCGACAAAGGAAATGCTACAGAGGTTCTCCAACCTCCAGGGAATCTACGTCACCGCAGGCGCCACCCCTCATGGCGTTGCACAGGCTGTCGTTGATGCTGGACGTCAGGGCCAGATCAAGATTATCGCGCACGACCTCGTAGATGACACCATGCGCGATATTCAACAGGGGATTATCAGTGCAACCCTGGGGCAGGACCCCTTCGCACAAGGCCACGAGCCGGTCATTCACCTTTATAACCACCTAGCCGCCGGTTGGCGTCCTCCCGCGCCGCGGCTTCTTACGAAGCTTGACGTTATCACACGCGAGAACTACAGGCAGTTCTGGGACCCGGAGCGGGGCGCCCTGGAAACGGAAGCGGCGGCTGCCCGGCGAAGTCATCCTCTTCCCGCTACGGTCCGTCGCTCGTTTCGTATTGCCGTACTTGGTCGCGAAGACTCGAAGTTCTGGGACTCGGTCCGGGATGGGGTCATGACCGCGGCCGAAAAGCTTCGTCCTTTAAACGTGACCGTCGATTGGATTGTACCACCTGAGAACAAGCAGAACCAAACTGTCGGCATCGATGTATACGGACCCTACTTGGAGTCCATCGTTGCCCAAAGATACGACGGACTGGCAACCGGGGTTTTTGACAAGGATTACATTCCCTACATCAATCGGGCCGTGGCAAGCGGCATTCCTGTCGTCACCTTCAACGCGGAGCCAACCAGCCTGAGGGGATTGGTTTTCTCTATCGCCGAGCAGGCGCAACGCCTGATGGGCATGAGCCAAAACCTCGCGCTGACTATCAACGGTGTGAATCAGTCAACACTCCAGATAAATTCGGCGATGAACCAGGTCTCACGTGGGACCATCGCCCAGAACGAGCAGGTCAGCCAGACTCACGAGGCGCTCGGTTCCCTGCTTCGTCACATCGATGAAGTCAGCACGGAGGCGACACGCGGTTCCGCAGCCGCCGAGGAGGCCGCCAAGGCGGCTCACACCGGCGCCGAAGCCGTGGAGAAGACGCTCGCCAGCATGCAGGCAATCAAGCAAGCGGTGACCGAGACGGCGGCAACCGTTCAAGGCCTTGGTGAACACTCGCAGAAGATCGATATCATCATCAAGCTGATCGGCGGGATCGCCTATCAAATCAAACTGCTTGGAATTAACGCAGCCATCGAGGCCGCTCACGCCGGCCAATATGGCGCGGGATTTCTGGTTGTGGCCGGGGAGATCCGGTCGCTGGCAGAGCGGACCGCCCAGGCGACTCGCGAAATCACGGAACTCGTTGACAGCGTGCAGTCTAAGATCAGAGAAGTGCAAAAGGTCATGGGCTCAGGGCTCGAAAAAGTGTCCCAGGGTGCCACACTAACCGAGCATGCGGGCAAAGTCTTCGGCGAAATTCGCGAGGCCGTCGAAGCGAATTACAACCGCTTGAAAGCCATTAACAATGCGATGACCGAAATGCAGTCCTTCTCGCATCAGGTCGGGGGCATAATGGAAAGCGTGGCCGCCATCAGCGAAGAAAACGCGGCCGCGATTCAGCAGGTCACCGCGTCCACGCGGGAGATGAGCGCACAGCTGGCGGAAGTCACGCAGACAGCCGCCAACCTCGCCCGCATGGCTGAATCAGAACAGGAACTTCTCGCCAAATTCAACCTGAACGGTTGATCCACGGTCAGGCCAGGCATCAGCGATGTCAATGCTTCTGCCAGCGGTCTCCCCACTTGAGCTTCTCGTGAAGCACTTCGAAAAAGTTGCGCTCAGTGGGCTGAATCAGTTGAATCTTGTTTTCGGACTCGGTGCACGTGACCTCGGCCCCTACCTGTAGTGGCACACCCACCTGCCCGTCGATGGTGAGGCTCACATCCTCCCCCGAGCGCAAAACCAGGCCGATTTTGCTTTTCGAAGGTATGACCAAAGGCCGATGCGTTAAGGTATGAGGACAGATTGGCGTCAGCGTAATCGCGTCGAGCGCCGGATACACGATCGGGCCACCGGCCGAAAGCGAATACGCGGTAGAGCCTGTCGGCGTCGAGACGATCATTCCATCAGCCAGAAATGAAGACGTGAAATCTCCGTTAATCCACAGGTGCAGCGATATCATGCGCCCCAGAGCGCCCTTGTTCACAACCACGTCGTTGAGGCCGTAAAAGGTGACTGGAGAGTGAGTCCCATTTTGTCGAACCTCGGCCCTGAGCATGGTGCGGGTGTCAAGGCGATGACGGCCGGCCAGGACTGTCTCCAGGGCAGGATGGATCTCGTCGAGCGTCACGCTGGTAAGAAAACCGAGGGTTCCGAGGTTCACTCCCAGGATGGGCGCCCCTCGGCTGCCGATCAACCGGGCCACTGATAACAGCGTACCGTCCCCGCCGAAAACGACCACCACGTCAACCACCCCGGGTATCTCAGAGGCGGGACAAGAAGTTACGCCTTCAAGCCCGAAATCAGCCGCCAGCTTGTCGTCAACAATAATCCGGCAGGACTGATTTAAAAGCCAACTGACAATTTCCCGCAGACGCGGGGCAAAGTCTAAACGGCCAGGCTTGACGAAAATGCCGATTCTCATGATAGGCGATCAATGCTGACGGGTTGCCTGGTTGATGCTCGAGGTAACGGGTCAGTGTCGCCGGGCAGGCGTCTGGTCAACTCGGCAGCCTGCCTGGTTATCAACCATCAACCCGGGCCTTGAGCTCCTGCTCTTTAGCGTATTTTTCCCGGCACTCTCTCGAGCAGAAATATAA
>DAOTAI010000603.1:0-2479 GCA_035593865.1 Acidobacteriota bacterium | reverse complement strand
GCAGCCTTGCTCCTGTCTCCCAAATGTTCCGCCTTCCCTCCTGCATAGCATCTACATTGGAAACTGATCGTCATCCGCGCTATCCGTGGTATCCGTGTCATCCGCGGGCATCTTACGTGCGCCGAAGCGATTCATTCTTTTTGACCGCTCAACGGAAGCCGGATTTCGACCAGCAAGCCGCCTCCGGCCGCATTACTGGCCGCAATCGATCCGCCGTGCAGGTGCACCGCCCGGGCGGCGATGGCCAATCCCAGACCGGTTCCACCGGAACGGCGGTCCCGGGCCTCGTCTACGCGATAAAAAGGCTCGAAGATCTGCTCCAAGGTTTCGTCCGGCGCGCCGGGGCCGTAATCGCGGATCTCGACGATCGCCTGCCCGCCGGACGGATGGTGCTCCACCTTCAGCCGCACTTCCGCCGCGGTCTGCTCGGGCGTATAACGAATCGCGTTTCTGACCACATTCTCGATAGCACTGCGTAACAGGTCGGCAGACCCGGTTACGGTACACTCTTCAACGGCTGACAGCCGCACGGATCGATTCGAGCTGGCAGCTTCAAACTGCGCGTCCGCTACGACGGATTGAACGATCTCATGCAACGCAACGGCTGAGTCGCCGACGGGGTCCTTGTTTTCCAGGCGGGAGAGAGCGAGAAGCTGGCCGATCAACTCGTTCATCCGCTCGGTCTCAGTTCTTATTCGCTCGAGATATCCTGTGGCGCCCGGTCCGGCGTTCTTTCCGGCCAACTCGAGGGCGACGGTCAGGCGCGAGAGCGGGGATCTCAATTCATGAGAAATATCTCCGAGCAGGCGGCGCTGAGCCAGAATAAGTTGTTGAATGCGGTCTGCCATGAGGTCGAAGTCCTCTGCCAGATCGCCAAATTCGTCGTTCCTCTTGCCGACGGAACTGCCCACTCGAGTCTCCAGATCTCCCTGTGCCAGTCGGCGGGCCGCCCGCTGCAGCTTCCTGACCGGCGAAGTGAGATATCGGGCCAAACCGTAACAGACCAGACCGGCTATCAAGATAATGGTGGCGATTCGAAACGCCAGTTGCCACGGCGTGATTTCAGGTCGAACAAGGCGACGCGGGACGGTACCAACGATGGCAAATTGTTGATTCGACGGACTGGTTACCGGGCGCGCGAGGATGACGGCTCGTGGCGTCACAAAAGTCTCGGGCGCCCCGATCTCGATCGTACGGTGGGCAAGTCTCGCCGCCGCCGGCGGGAATCGCGGCCATTCGGAGAGCTCGCGGCCGGATTCATCAAAGAGTCCCAGGCGGATGCCGGACGAAGCCGAAGAGCGCAGAATGAACTGCTGGAGGGCAATCGGACCCTCCTGTTCGAAGATGCGTGCTGCCTCTGCTCCCTGTTCCCCCATGGTTTCGGAGGCGTTGCGAGCCCACTGGTCGATGTCGGTGCGCGGGACGTAGAAACTCAACAACACGAGCGCGGCGCTTACCAGTGCCATTGCCAGCCAGAACCAGAGGAAGATTTTTAGAAAGAGGCTGTTTACCATCGTTGTTGCCGGCTGAAGTTGAATCTCAGCCAACTCCTGATTCGGACGACGTATACAGATATCCGACGCCGCGGACTGCCTTGATCCGTTCGCTGCCATCGGCCTTTGGTCCGAGCTTCTTCCGAAGATTGCTCACATGCATGTCGATGCTGCGGTCGAACAAGGAGAGCTCGCGTCCCAGAACTTGCCGGGCCAGGTCCTCGCGTTTCAGAACCTGTGCGGGCGAGCTTAGAAAAGCGTAAAGCAGGTCGAATTCAACGCTGGTGAGGTTCACAGGTTTGTCCCCTACGAAGGCAGTCCGGTTCCCTGTATCCATCGTTAAGTCCTCAAACTTGAGCTTCTGCGGTTTAACTCCGGGGAAAGTCGCGGGTCGTGTGCGCCGAAGGATCGCGTGAATACGGGCGACCAGTTCCCTCGGGTTGAAAGGCTTCGGAAGATAATCATCAGCGCCCAGTTCAAGCCCGACGATCTTGTCAACATCATCTCCTCGAGCCGTCAGCATAAGAACCGGAACGGTTGTTTTAGCTCGTATTCTGCGAAGGACTTCGAAACCGTTTATCTGGGGGAGCATGACGTCGAGGACAACGAGTGCGTAATCGCCTGACAGTGCCTTCTCAACTCCCTCAAGCCCCTGGTGCACTTGATCAACTAGAAATGCCTCCGCTGAAAGATATTCCGCGACCAGCTCGCACAACTCCGTATCATCGTCGATTACGAGGATTCGGTCACGGTCCGCGCTGCTCATCGGCCTATTCTACCCCGGGGGAGCAAAGACTCATTCTCCAGAGTCCGACACCGGGCCACAGGCAGGATCAATGGTGCCCGCCAGTGTCCTCCTGGTGCCGTGCAGGACTCTGGAGAGTCGGGCCACAATAAAAGACGCGGCCCTTCAACCACCACCTGGTCCCTGTTCGTAGTACCGCCTTCTATGAGGGCCTTAAAGCGGTCAGATATCAACAGTTGAC
>DAOTAI010000602.1:0-2481 GCA_035593865.1 Acidobacteriota bacterium | reverse complement strand
GTCGTTCCCTTGGCCGGCCTGACACTCTATTCCTATTGGACGTCGATCCGGGCTTTCCGTAACGTCGTCCAGGAAGAGTCGGCGACGCTTGCGAAAGAAATGAGCCATCGGATGGAGGTGGTGACGCGCGATCTACAGGACCGGATACATCAATTGGATCGCAGGCCCTTTTACCAGTTGGGCGCTGAAGGAAAGGACAAGGTTAATCCCGCCGAAGTGTACGCGCACGTCCTGTCCAATATTGGGGACATGGCAGCCTATATCGACACCCTGGAATTCCCAGCTGCTCCTCCCCCTCCTGGACCGGTCGGTGAGGGTCAGGTTCCGGAAGCGCCGCCTGGGGCTCCCCCTCCAGGTGCCGCGGGGCATCCGGATTTGTCCGAATTGCAGAAGGGTTTGAGCAAGCTTGAATCGGTGGTCGTTCACCTGAACAAGCTTAATGATCGTCTTGCTCTGGCCGATCCCGGCACCTTGGCGGCCCGCATTGAGAGAGTGAAGAACCGGATTATCCTTCAATGTGCAGAACTCGAGGCGAACCACACTCAGACTTCCGGAAAACCTCCCTCACGAGCCGACGAATACCGCTTGACCGAGCAGCAGATTCGAGAAATCAAGGCCGAGGCAAAGCGGTTATCCCGGGGGGCAGGGAGCAATGTTCAAGATGCAGTCAGCGTGGCCCCGGCGTGGCGTAATCCAGTCGACCAGCAAAAGAAGGCCGATGAACTCGGTACCACTGTGGAGTTGACGATCCGCCAGCCAGGCGAAAAGCCGTTGGGAACCGGGGAGCCCCGCCCGATAAGAGCCAGGATTCGGGCTGCTGAGGTGTTGGCTCGAATTTTCGAGCCCAGGCGGTTCGATCATGGCGAGATCCAGTTCGCAGTCGACAGCGCAGGAACGATCCATACCCCGGATCCAGGTAAAGTCGACCAGCTTGAAGAGCTAGGCCTGTGCTCCACCGGAAGCCAACCGGCTTCCGCCCAGTCGTGCCCAGAAGACTGGATCGTCGCGACCGCTGTCGAGCCGGTCTCTGGGATGACGTTCGGTATCGCCCGCCCGATCCGGGAATCCTTGCAGGAGATTCGTTCGACTGCTCTGCGTAATCTGGGCGTGGGAATGGGTTTCATCGGTCTGGCGCTGTTAGGCGTTATCCCCCTATCCGGCCGGATGACCCGCAACCTTTCGACACTGACGCGAGGCGTCGAACGCTTGTCCGGCGGTGATCTCGAGGCACGAGTACCGATCCGTTCAAAGAACGAGTTTGGCGCACTGGCCGCTGCTTTCAACAAGATGGCGTCGGATCTGGCCGAGCAGCAGAAGCGTCTGGTCGAGCAGGAGCGCTTGCAGAAAGAACTTGAGATGTGCCGCCGTATTCAGGAGGTGTTGCTCCCGCGCGAACCGCTTAACGTCGGATTTGCCGAGGCCCGCGGCATTTCAATCCCTGCTCGTCAGGTCGGTGGCGACTTCTTTAATTACTTTGTTCTGCCCGAAGGCGATGTTGCCGTGCTGATGGGCGATGTGTCCGGGAAAGGAGTGCCGGCGGCCCTGTTGATGGCCAATCTTCAGGCGCGGCTCCAGGCACGGCTCCAAGTTGAAAGAAACCTGGCCCGGCTCGCCCAGGAAATAGATATTGAGATCAGCCGACAAACCGAACCTTGGACCTTCGCCACACTTTTCATGGGGATTATCAGCCACGATGGCAAGGTTCTGAAGTGGGTAAACGCCGGTCACAACCCTCAGTTTGTTTTGCGGGCAGACGGCCAGGTCCGGAAGTTGTACGCCACCGGGAAGCCGGTTGGGCTTCTTCCGGGAGACGGTTTCGAAGAACACCAGGTGAAGCTCTCGTCGGGTGATTTCTTGTTTCTCTACACGGATGGACTCGTAGAAGCCGAGAATCCGGAGGGTGAAGAATTCGGGACAGAGCGTCTTGAAGCGGTACTTATGGAGGAGCGGACACTTGACGTCGGCCGGATCCTCAACGATGTCGTAGAGGCAGTAAAGACCCATCGAGCAGGAACCGAAGCCGGTGACGACGCCACACTTCTCGCGCTGAAGGTGTCGACAGATGGACGTTGAGGGGGCCCCCGGGTAGGAACAGAGCCCGGAGCGCGGCGTTTTTCAGCGGAGCGACCCGGCTCGTACCGCAGAAGAGCACGGGGTCGATACACTGCTGAAAAACGCGGCGCTCGACCGCCGTGCTCTACTGGCCCGCGTGGAAGCGCTGAGGCCCCGAGGTCATCGAGAAAAGATCAATCAGTCACTCAAGCCGTTACTTTGCCGGGCTCCAGCTGGGAGGTGCAATGCGGGCAACGTGTTGCCGCCAGCGGGATACTGGAAAGGCAGAAGGGGCAGTTTCGAGTCGTCGGCGTAGCCGCTGCCTCAGGCTGCCGTCTCAACTGGTTAATCCAACGAACCAGCAGAAACACCGCCAGAGCAACCAGGATGAAATCAAGAACCGCGTTGAGGAAGAGTCCGTAGTTAATA
>DAOTAI010000601.1:0-2481 GCA_035593865.1 Acidobacteriota bacterium | reverse complement strand
TTCAGCTCGAAGGCCAGAGCTTTACGCTTCAACTCTGGGTGTTCAAGCCTGACCCCGGTCCGGAGGACGAGTTTCTCGTTGCTTTTCGCGACGAAACAAGCGGGGATGAATCATACGGCGGGGGGCGATATCTTGACATCCCGTTTGTGAAGTCTGGCCGCACGATTCTGGATTTTAACCGCGCCTACAATCCATCGTGTGCTTACAACAACGGCTTCGCCTGTCCCATTCCTCCCCCGGAGAACCGGCTTCCGGTCCCGATTCGAGCCGGTGAGAAGGTTTTTCCACATCCCTAACTCCCTAACTAACTGCCCCGCTCTTGTACAAGCACTCAAGATGCTGATCAAGGTTGATTAATGTCTTGGCTTGACGAACAGGGGACGAACAGGGACAGTCCCTTGCAATCCGGCGAGGGACTGTCCCTGACCTGAAAGGGCTGTGTTGTGCTGGCCGAGCCCAGAGCGGCCACGAACTGACCCCGAGTTCCGACGATGCGTTGGAAGGACTCCTCAACGCAGAATCAGCTAAACACCAAAAATACCTTCGTAGATTTTCCGACTCGAGCGTTATTTGTTAACGGAGGGCGGCAACTTGAAGCCAGCCCCTCGAGGAGGGTCAAAACCATGCCTCGAATGCCGCGTGGCATAGAATTGGACAAAGAAGGGATATACCATGTCCGAGGCCAAGTCGTTGGGGAAGAAGGCTACTATCCTCTTCAAGAAGAAGAAAATGCCCAGAAACTGATCTCCATAATCAAGCACTACTCCGACCTGTATTTTTGCGAACCAGCCGGGTTGGAACTGATGGGCGACCACTATCACGAAACCATCCGCTTCGAGGCATATCGCCAGTTAAGCGAACAAGAACTGCTCGAACTGGCTAAGAAATTCTACCCGGGGAAACATCGGCCATACCGTCACTGGAACAAGGAAGACTGGGAGCGTTTCAATCGCCGAGTCTTTAATGTCTCGGAATACATGCGTAATGTTCAGCAGACTTTTGCATGCTGGTTCAACAAACGCCACAAACGAAAAGGGCCTTTCTGGGCAGGTCGCTTCCGATCTACCGAATCCGACAACCAGGTCGAGACTCTTTTCTATGTCGAGTTAAATGCCGTAAGAGCCCGGTTGGTTAAGCGTCCCGAAGACTGGCGCTATTCCTCAGTATGGATGCGAGCAAACAGGCAAGATAGCTGGCTTATGCCGCTCGAAAAACTGCTGGGAATTCCGAACGCCGCCGAAGCGGAGAAGCTTTATTGGGTATTACTGTATTGGCGTGGGACAAAACCCAGCAAGGAAGACGATGGCGTCATTCCCTTCGAACTCGCGGAACAAATGGAAAGGGAGAAGTTCGAAAGGGGTTGCTACCTGCAAAAAATTGCCTCCTTTAGCAACGGCGGCGCGATTGGTACGTGGGATAAAATCGCGAAGATGCTGGAAAACCCGCGCGAAAAAGCCGGCTACCGAAGAGAACGCCGTCCAGTCCCGGTGGGTGTCGGAGATTTGTACGCTTTAAGACGAAACCGGCGAAAATAACCTGGGATTGGCTCGCTCCATTAGGCGGACGAGCCCAGTGTCCGGGCACTAAGTGTTTCCCCTCTCGCGCCAAGTCCTCCTGTCGAGTGGTCATCAGGAGAACTTCGCTCAAACATTTCTGATCCATCATCGTTCGTTAGTCGTCTCTACAATAAAAAGGTCTTTGATCATGACAAGCATTACTTTTCTGACGAAAATCCTGTGCTGCGCTGCCATTGTAGGAAATCTGATGGCGGAGGATGCCTGGCGTAGGAAACCTGCCGATCAATGGAGTCAAGAAGATGCCCGCGACATCCTGACTGATTCGCCTTGGGCGAAGAAAGTAAAGGTCCGCTACGTTGAAAGGGGAAACAGGAGCCACTTTCCCACACCAAGTCCCTTGCCAGGACCTGGAACACCGCCCATCGGAATTCCGGGGGGAGGCGGTCCGGCCGATACGGGCCCGGGCGGCGTCGCCACTTTGTCTGAGATCCTCGTGCGCTGGCAAAGCGCATCAATCGTGCAATCGGCGTTTCGGTTGATTGGAGGCGGAGACTTGCCGGCATCCGAGTTAGCTGAGGAAAACTACTTGATCGCCGCGGAAGGCATTCCGGATCTAGGCAGCAACCAGCAGGATTGGGAATCTGAGCAAATCCGAGACCGACTTCGTGATGGAGCAAGACTCTTCGTAGGAAACAAACGCTCGGTCTTGCCCACGGGAGTACACGCCGAGTTGAAAGATAATGGATGGACCGTGGTTTACATCTTTCCGCGGTCGGAAATCGGGCAGATCGCCGGCGAGAAGGTGAAACTCCTGGGCCGCGTCGGTGCCGCTCAGTTCACAGCGGAGTTCAAGACGAAAGAGATGAAGTTTAACGGAAAGCTCGACCTGTGATCATCATCGAGGGCAGGGTCTAGCCCGGATTTCTCACACACTTAATGAAAAAAGGGCCGCCTTTTGTGGTAT
>DAOTAI010000074.1:0-15315 GCA_035593865.1 Acidobacteriota bacterium | reverse complement strand
TCCAGAAGAAGGAGTTTAGTTCTCAGGAAGAAGTGATTAGCTACACCCTCGGTCGGACCGTGCTGTTTCCCCTTATCGTGGCTGGTCTCCTGCTGGCTTGGCCTGCAACGAGGAACGTGCGTTCATTCATGAAGATCGTCTTCTGGGTATCGGTCGTCGTTCTTTTCACGATAGGGCAATGACAGCCGGCAGCGTCGCGTTTAGCGCCGGGGACCGCGCAGGTTCGTATGGGAAATCGGGACGATCTGGTGTCCCTCGATGAGACGCGACACCCCAAGCACGGTTGTACTCGCGATTCAGGCAGACCCGAGGACCAGGAAAGTGCGCCGTCAGGTGTTTTGTTCCTTACGTGCAGCAAGAAGGCAGAGTCCTTACCCAAGATGTGATCGCTGTTGCCCTCGAGTACTCCCTCTTCGCCGCCAAAGGAGGGATTAGGAACGCTGGTTACTGATCGGGACGGGAAGTATAGCTGGATGGAAAACTAGGGACGCTGGCTATTGACGGTATACAACTGAACGGGGTGATCCGATGGACGTTTCTTTTTGTAAGCGATGGTTTAGGCGGGATAGAAGGCCGATCGATCCGATGACTGAGGCTGTGGCGAAAAGACTTGACCAAGCGGGTAAACCACATACCGTTATCATCGGGAATCCCGAAGCACCGTTCGCTTTTATCGAAAGGAGTTCAGGGTTCTATGGCGTTAACTTTCTTGATGAGCTAACTCGGTTTACCTGACTTACTCCTTCGAGGAGGTACAACCGGGCCTGCTCTTTCTGAATGAAGCGATATTCAAGGAGTTCAAGGACGAGCAGGATGAACCTTGGAAAGAACGGCTTACTGGTTCAAAACGGACGGCACAGTGGTCATTGAAACTGTCGAGTATCCTACGATGAAAGCGATCCAGGTCGAAAAGCGAGTTGACGTTGACACGAATTGGTCGAAGAAGCCGGAGTTTGGTCGCCATGAAGAGCTACTCAAAGTCGAACGCTAGATAGACACCGCTCTGCGCTACGTCGTGCCTCTTGGCGTAGCTCGCTTCAGTGCGGTTGCGGGCGGTTTCGGCCGTTCGTTGACGACAGGGCGAGCATTTCAAAGACTTTGCAGCAACCTTTCGTTGTTGCATAACGCCTTCGGCATGTGGGTTCATGCGGCAGGTGGGGCCGGTAAACGAGCGAGAAATGAGATCCGCCAGTTATCGACAGCGTGGCGGTCGACGCCCAAGCGCCAAGGGAGCAACCAAGGACACTGGTTATGGGCTAGCCTGACGAGGAACTGTTGCGCGGGCGAACCGACCTGCGGGGTAACGGGACCCGTTGTGAAAACAACGAGCAATGTTCCCTGACGGCGGTCCGCGGGTGAGCGAGGTTCCATCCGACTCGATAATTCGACAACGGGAATGGATGAACGAGGCTCAAAGTCCTACGAGAGTCGATTTCACGCCAGAAGACATGGAGCGAATGAGGCGAAGCCAGCCGCCAAGGCGGTATAGTCGCGGCAAGCCCGGCGTCGAGTCTACGGAGCGATTCCACGAACCTCTACAAAAGCGTGAGGGCGGGAAGAAGACGGTTCCGCACTGGCCGCAGGCGCACGCCGAAGTCGATCCTTGTCGCAAATGTGGCTACTAGGAAGGTGAACGGTGATTCCATTAAGTTTACAGGAGCTATTTCTTCGATCGGGTGGGAAGTCCGTACGTGTGGGAGACCACCAAGTCATACAAATGGACCGCATCCCGATCCGGGCAGGAAGGGTGGTAATACAGTTCCTTGATCCTCCGACAGGTGTACACGGCGTCGCAATTAAGGCCAAGGGAGGCGGAATTGAATTGTCGGACGGTCGGTGGGTCGAACTGGTTCATTTGTGGGATGAACCGGGATTTCCTCGGCGCATTGAACATAATGTTGATTGTCCTGAGGGCTGGTTACGTCTGTGGAACATCTATCGGACCAAGCACAAGACTGGTGAAGTCACCGAAGACGCCTGGACTGGAAACGCTGGCATGATCGTCGACTATGCAGATGCCGGAGTGAGGCGTTATCGGTGCAGTGCCGGTCCAGACGAGTTCAACCCCGACAACTTCAAGTTCGGGGTGAGTTGGCAAACCCGAGATTGAAGAATAGGGGGAGCGAGCTTGTCTGACGGCAGGTTCGGGGCCGATTCCAGCGATCCTGCGCTTATAAGGATCTTCACGTGGCCGCATAGGAGGCCTTCGGATGAACTGGAAAGAGCTAATTATGGTCCCAGAGCGAGCGCCTGTGTTTCTGATCGGTTCCCCGCTCGAGTTGGTTGGCCGAAACCTCTACCGAATTTCAGAAACGCAATACTGCCTCGCTGCTCGCTATAACAGCCTTGCCAAGGGGGAGCGGAGCATTTATTCACCGGGCCTTGGAGTGTGTTTATTCGACTTACTACTTCCGCTCTCGTCAGAATGATCCGGAAGCGACGCCAAGCGGTACTTGGCTTGGTACCCGATTTAGAAGAAAGAAACTGAGGAGGACGAACCCGGGTGTTTGAAAACGCTCTAGACCGAGTTGGGGAATTGCTTATGAGCCGAGTGCGCGACAAGGCTATTGGGGACTGGGACCGGATCCTTGACGGTCGCATGAAAGGCATTACGGCGGATCGGGTCCGAGCCGAACTCGCAGCTTACGGACCTGATTGTGTCAGTACAGTACAACAGATGATTCCAAAAATTGTTGATACAACGCTCCACTATCTCTTGTGGATGCTTGAGCAGGAGCGAGACCTCAATCTCTCGGTGCAAGTCGAAGGCAAGTGGGTAACAAATCTGCCGGACCTGAGTGATGGCTTAAGTGGCGAGCTCTACGGAAAAAGGGGTTGGATCGCGAGGTTCAGTAAAGAGCGCCATGAGGAGGGATGAGGCCCGAGGTCTTCAGAGCGGTCCTTGTTGTTAGGTAACCTCCCTGGCCGGTGGTCCCGTGGCGGAGGTTGGGCAGAACAAGCGGTAATTCGGGGCGTCAACCGGCTATAACGGTGGTGTGCTTATTAAGGACGCCCTCAGGCTGCTGGATGGAGGTGGCGGCCTAGGGGATTGAGACGACAAGTCCGTGAGGCTTCGGCCGAGGCAAATTACGATGACTATTCCTGACTATGCCGAGATGAAAGCCGTACTGGCAGAAGCGATAGTCGCTGGACCTGCTCAAGAGATGACGGTCGCTCGAGCCGAGAAATCACTGGGGGTTAAGTTTCCTCCTAGCTATCGCTTCTTCTTATCAGAATTCGGGGCCGCCTTGTGTGAAGGTTTTGAGGTGGCTGGTATCTTCGCTCAAGAAGATGAGAGTCACCCGCCACTGTGGATGGACGTTGTAAAGTGGACCCATCAACTTCGACGCGGCTCGCGCGACTTGATTCCTCTCGAATATATTCCGGTTTCCGGTGATGGTGGCGACTACATCTATTGCATTGACACCAGGGTAATAAGTCCAGATGGCGAGTCTCCGGTAGTAGCTCTTGGGCCTGGTGTGGATGGAGTTGTCATTGCAAAGAGCTTCTCGGATTTCGTGATTCGAGCAGTTCGCGAAGAGATCCGCTTTTGAAATTCCGGGAACTGTTTCTTCCACCGCTTCAGCCGAATTCTGCGCTGAATCGGGCTGCTGCGCTTGCGTGCCGGTAGATCTCTGGCGGGCCCAATAGCCGAGAAAGATGGAACGCAGAGGACGTAGGAAAGAACTAGGGCCGGAGCCCAATCAGTTCATTCCGGTCTTGGCTGAATTCTCGAAGTACTGTGAGGAGCATGCGCAGCTGCGCGGCATTGAACCCGAAGTCAATGTCGTTTTTCACCTGCCGGGTTCGCTGTTAAAGCCCGATTACGTTGGTCTCAGAAGCGGGACGTTCTCGAAGAAACGACGCGCAATCATGGTGCAAGCAGCAGTAGAACCAGAATTCATAGCCCAACTATCTCGGTCTGTGATTCGTGATTACATTCTGGACGTCGCTGAAGAGGTTCTGGGCATTGCAGCGAGGAAATTTGAGGAAGCCGGAATTCCATACGATATCAACAAAGACTGGGCCTTCTTAGATTCCTACAGAAAGCGCTTCGTATCTTGACGCAGGACAAGGGGCGAGTTGAAACTGAGGTCTTCCCGTGGCCGCCCCGATAGACTGGAGTCAACTATGAGATGGGAGGAGATCCTTGAATTGAACGCGTGGGTGTCGCTGAGGCAACTACCCATTCAGCCCGAGGAGGTACTTCACCGCATCTATCGGGTAGGGACTGACGCTTTTGCCCATACGCTGCCGTACGATCGATCGTTTAACCGTAACAATCCGGATGCTCCTTTCGTGACCTTGGCATTCTGGGCTCCATCCATGAAGGCGCTGAAGCGATGCGCAGGGAGGGATCCCTCAGTCGTGCCCGAGGAGCCAATCGTACTGCCGCCAGCTCCGCTGCTGTTAGGGACTTCCGGCACCTACCGCCAGCTGCGCGACGCTGTGCCTGCTTCGGATAGGTGGTATGCAGAGAAAGCAATCTATTCAAATCGGGGGCTATTCGTCCACAAGGTAATCGAGCTGGGCCGGTTCAGGTATTGCTTTCTGCAACGGGAGATCCGAGATGATGAACTGCCTTACTCGATTGAGGTCTCTTTGCTCCAGCGAGGAAGGAATTCAGGACGGTGTTGAGTGGGTGCCCCTATTCTCTTTCAGTGACAATTAGAATTAAGGGTTGTTCGGGCGGATCCGTGTCGGTCTAAGTACCGCAGGGAAAGAAAAAAGAGCTTTTCCTCGAAATGACTAGACCAAGGAATAGATACGTTCAGGATCTTCGACGACACTACGAATCCGTCTGGGGGGCTCCCGGGACCGTACTCCGGTGGAACCAAGGACCGGTTCATGAACTTCCCGAAGACTTCTGTGTACTTGAGTTTGCGCCCACGAATAAACGTGAAATGTGGACGTACGCGACCTGCGGGATGGCTGGACAACACGATGATGCCCCCATAGAACTACATTTGTTCAGCCCGTTGTCGTCTGACAAACACGTCGAGCTGCTGACGGCGATAGCGCATTACCACAGAACATCAGCTCGCTTGGGTCTGGGACACACGGTAAATTTGGGCCGCTCTTGGCTGCCAGGATCCTCATGCAATTTTGGGCTGATTTCCTTACCTTACCTAGATGGTCCTACGCTTGAGATCATGAATCACCCGGATTTCAAGAAACCTGTGCGTCTTTTGTGGCTGATACCTATCACCAAAGAGGAATTGATATTCAAGAAGACACACGGACTCGAAGCCTTGGAGGAGCGGTTTGAGAAGACGGGTTTCAACTATCTTGATCCTCACCGTTCTAGTGTTGTGGGGTAGCGGGAACTCCTCGGCTGATCCTGCGGAGGACGACCAATGAATCTGTCTGCTATCTCTAGAAAAATCAACTAATTAATTCCTTATTAATTCCTCTAGGTGGTAGAATCGGTATCCGAGCTGGAGACCCTTTCTCGTTGGCGTAGCCAACGGGGCCGACGCCGGTTTTGGGTCTCGACGACCGAGGCTGCCTTTGAGCGTGGACGAGTATCAGGGCACCGCCAATAGCGATTTGGTGAGAATGCACCGGGGCGGTGATTCATGAACGTGGAACTCTCGTTCATTCGTACCGAAAATAGAGAAGCCCTCATTGAGCTGATCGCTTCGCGTCTTAAAAGTCTGCCTGATCCTGCCGGCAAGCAACCAAAATTAGGACTCCCTGCCTCTTATGACCTCCTGCTTGCCGATGAGAAGAAACGAAAAGTGGTGATTTCTCCGGTTGAAACTGGCTGGCTGGCCGCCGTGGAGTCAAAAGAAGTTATCGACTTTGCCCTCCTCCAGAAATCAGCCAGATGCTAAAGACCGAAGTCGTGGCAATTCAGATATCGGACGTGGTCGGAGCATGCACTGTGCCGAGATGGCATTTGTGGAGGAGAGTTACTACAACGAAGAGGACGAAGATTCCCTTGATACTAGTAGAAGCTTCCTCAAAAAGTGTGGGATACCATTCAATGTGCTGACGTTTCGCGAGGCCGTTCAGTTGCGTCCGTCTGGATGGTCCCTGATTGTTGACTGGTTGATTACATGGAAGATTCAAGACGCTGTGGTTGACTGGGACGGAAAACTGCGCTCGCTCAGTCGCCGTGAGGAATAACTCCGTTCAGGGGGCAAGTCGTGAAGAGCATGCGCTCAACTCGCTTGTAAGCCTTTCATTTGATCCCCGGACTCGGAATAGCGGCAGCCAGGAAGTGAAGGTGTTCAGGGATTCAGATTTCAACTGGACATTCGTTAGGAGCTCCAGAGGAGGTGAATGGATGGCAAGGAATCTCACGGCGATTCTCAAAGCTCGCTTCCGTGAGTATGTCGAGGAAGCAGGTCAAAGTCCCCAGAATCTGGAGTTTCTCCTAGAGAACCTTGGCTTCCCCCTCAAGTGCGATTACTCAGTCGAGTCTTTGGAGCAAGCAGAGTCAGCCTACTGGGAATGCACCGCTCGAGGTATTCCAGATGATTTATCGGATCTGGAGCACCTGGCTCACTTGATCGGGCAATACCTGGGCGAGTCCATTATCCATCACACTGGCGGTAAGTGGGTACAGAGCAGGGAGCCGAATGAGACATTCGGTCAACCCTGCATTGACGATTTCGGCGGGAAAGCGTGGGATCGAGTTTTTCCAGTTGAATTGGCCCGCTCGATTCGCGAGTTGCCGAGGAAAAAGCCGAATTTCCCAGGGGTTCGAGACAGGCGGGTCTTTGCGACAGCACTTGAAAAGGCGATATCGACCGGTGCCAAGAAAAACAAATGAGGTCAGTGACGCTTTGTTCGAGCCACCTAGATACCGAATACCGGTGGGCCACGCTGCGCATAGAACATGGCAATTTGACATCTGGAGTACGGGCCGGAAAACACGAACAAACTGTTAGGGCAGTCGGTGTCAACCTGAAAAGAGCCGTTCCAGAACTCTATTGGATGAGTTTTTTCGGTCGAGTACTTAGACCTAATTGGAATTGAGCGCCTTGTGACTGTTCCCCTGCCTTTTGTTGAGAGGCTTGGCGATGGCTTTTGCATCGGGATTGGAGAAGAGCCAACAAATGGAACCCAGTGGAATGCAGGCAGCGGGAGGAAAGAGCCCTGCGGGAGTATTTCTTCACGAAGGCCGACTCTGAACGCGCCACCAAGGCACCAGCGTTCGCAGCCGATCGAAGAGCGGAGTAGGGGAGGAGGGAAAATTGGGCAAATTACAGCGGACGTGTCAGCCACGAGGGGAAAACCGTGGCGCTAACCGGTCAAGGGTTGCGAGAACTGCCACAACATAAGGAGCAAGTACCACAAAGCCGCTGGACAGACCGGAAAGGATTACATATGGGCAAATTACGTGACGCAGTTTTCAGGAACGATGCTGAAGAAGTCAAAAGTCTTTTGGCCGCTGGTATGCCGGCTGATGAACGGGACGCCGACGGAAGAACGCCGTTGATGCACGCCGTGATCGACGGCAGTACGGAACTTGTCGAGTTACTTCTACGCGGGGGAGCGAACGCTTCCTTGTCTGACGCTAACGGTTATACGGCACTGCACTTCGCAGCACAAGAGCGCCGGCTGGAAATCGCAGAAATGTTGCTCCGATTTGGTGTCGAAGTGGATGCAAGGGACAAGCACGGGAATACTCCCTTAAGCAAGGCGGTCTTTTATTCTCAAGGATCGGGGGAAATGATCTCTCTTTTGTTAAGGTGGGGCGCAGATCGCGATCTCAAGAACAATTATGGCGTTTCCCCAGTGGGGCTAGCGAGAAGTATTGCCAACTACGACGTAGCCCGGTTTTTCGAGTAAGGACCCAGGCTGAAGGTACGCAAGATCGAATTCTCGATGCACCGGTAGGGTCGGCGTTTGAAGGAGATCCGGAGACTTGGGAACTGCGCCCGTGCAGTGCCCGACATCCGAAGATCAACTAAAGAAACTACAATGAACGAGATAATCCCGGTCCGCGACTACGCTGACAGCGGCTTGACGATCCAGTATGCAATGCTGGACCACATTAAAAGATTTCCCGACAAGAGCCTACGCCCGGACTACATCCTCTGGGACGGGCTTCGGATCAAAACGGCTGATGCGTTGACTGTTCCCCCGCAGGGGCGAGTGCGAGGCGAATTCCTATCATCGAAAGGCGATGTAGAGCAGGGCTTCGACCTGAAGATCGAGGGCTGGTTTCGCCTTGAAAATGGCGAAAGGGTCTCGTTGCTGAGGACCTGGAACGATTCACGTTATGAGCTTTTCGTCGAGTACCCGTTTCAGAGCAAAGACGGACGCTTGTGGGTCTGGAACGTTTACAAGATGCGGTATGAAGGAGGTCAGGTTGTCGAAGAGAAGTGGACCGAAAATGCGGGGATGTGGGTTCAGGAGGTGTCACCCACTGAACGCATTTATCACTGTAGCCACGGGATGGCACACTCACCTGACTTCGAATCGCTGGTCTTCAAAATCACAATAAAGTGAAAACCACCCGGGTGGAATCCAAGTCCCACTCTTGCTGATTTTTGCTGCCACAAAACTGAACGATGGGAAACTGGAGAAAGAGGCCTTCAGCTTATTGAAAAAGAGTTTCGCGTGGACCCCTTTGAACTCATCATCTGTGGTGACGAACAGCGAAGAACCGGCGCCGTTCAAGCCACCCGAATTCTGCGACAGAGATTCCCGAGTATACCGCCAGGCTGGATACAGGTGATGGACCATGCCGGCGAAGTGTACGTTTTGAACGTCTGTGACGGAACGGTCAGGGCGTTTGATGGGACGCGTGTCCAGGAAGGTGAGGAGACGCTGCAATGGTCTTCCCTCCTCGAACTGATCGAATGGATGGCCGATGAGTCTCAAGCGATCGAGAAGGACTCACACTTTAAGTAGTGAAGGAACCGTGACAATGATTGATCCGCTCCCGAGGGACATCAGGCTATCTCGCTCATGAAGTTAGAGCGGACATCGGCTTGTCGCCAACGATATTGTGATCGTGGGGAATAGCGACCGGAAATCACAGGGGCAGCGCTTGAAGATTGGAATCTCCCGAGGTTGTGGACTCATGTTAAAAGGGCGTTGACCATGGTTTGGAAGGAAAAGATCGCGGCACTGATTGCGGACCGTGACAAGCGAGACGCGCTCAAGATGCTTTTTGACTGTGCCGCAAATGGGTGCCCCGACGAATTCATCCAGACACTGGTGGAAAAGTTCCCCTTCCTGCCTGCTGATTATCTGGAGTTTCTCCGGTTCACCGATGGTGCGCAGCTCGATCTGTTCGTGCTCTTCGGCTCAGGTGAATCGTCCTTTCCGCCGCTGGAGTCCTTGATGAGGAGGTGGGCGGAGGTCCTGCCTCCTCGCGAAGCCTGCCCGATCGGTGAGGACTCGGGCGGAGGAGTGTTTTGGATTGCGCCTGACGGTCGCGTCCATTTGCATTATATAGACTCGGCGGAGTCAGAAGCGTTGGCTCAGAGTTACGGTGAGCTACTGTCTGAGGTCTTTCTCGGACCCCGCTATTTGTCCCTGTTCCCAAGAGGAGCAACTGCTAGAAACGAATGGCTTCTGTATCTGCGAGAGAAGGGATGGGCATAGCGAGGAAGCGCGTCGGATGAAGAAAAGGAAACAACGGTACTTTGTAATGCATCTACCTCACGACGAACCCGCTCGCCAACAAGGCTTCGTCTTCGAAATTCAGATTCTGGATTCCAGGGGGCGAAGTGAAATAGAGGGATATATTGGGTATGAGGAGGCCACGTTGGAAATTGCGGGGCATGAGGTACCTGGTGCCGTACTGGCAGCCGCCCGTCGTCAGCCAGAAGGCAAAGGAGACTATGTAGACGAGGAGGGTCGCACTATTGTGCCATTCTAGCCTCAGCAACCTGAGGCTTAGGCAGCGTATGCACCTTCCACCGAACCCACGGAGCTGGCCACGAGCCGACCAATATAGACGGAAACTCGGGGGGCCACTTTTCCGCCTTTTCAGACAATGAAAAAACGTTTCCTGACAGAACTTGCTGCCGCTTTGACAGGCGTCTTGGTTCCTCGGGGGTTCAAGGGGACCGGACTCAAATACTGTAAGCATGAGGGACACGTGGTCTGTTGTGTTGCGGTACAACAGCACTCCTCAGAGCCAATGTGTTGTGTGGATCTTGGTGTCCATTTGGATTTTCTGCCCGTTGTCGCAGGGGGTATCCCTGCTCGCCCGGAAGCCATGAGTGTCACCGAATGTGAAATCAGGAAACGTCTCACGCCGAACCCCGACTTTGAAGACTTCTGGTGGGCGTATCATGACCCCCACGCGTGCGAGGATGTACTCGCCGCGCTTCAAACCCGTGGCCTTCCCTTCTTCGAGCAATTTCAATCGTTCCCGACTTTCTGGCAGAGCATCTCGGTGGACGACCTCCGGACAGGCAAATATGGCATCTTCCTGCCTGGTCTCACGACCACGCGCGCGGCGCTGCTTCTGGCTCGTCTGCACGCGTGCCTTGGTGACCAAAGCAGGTGTCGTGCTTTCGCAGAGTTTGGCCTGGAGGTCGTCCCCGCTATTGCCACCGGACCCACGAAGGCGCTCAAAGAGCTTCTGTCAAAGACCGGCGGGAGGATTTAGGAAATTCGGGAATAACGAACACTTTAGAGCCAGTTGCAAGAATCGCCTCATTGAGGATTTCGACGCCGAAAGCATACCGGCGAGTGAGGCTAAGATTGGATTCCATCCGTGTCATCCGTGTGATCTGTGCTATCCGTGGGAGAAGAAGCCCACGGATAGCACGGATAACGCGGATAACACGGATGTGTAGCTGCCTCTCTGTTATCTCTAATAAAATCAACCAATTCTTCTTTTTAGATGGTAAAATTGGTGTCCGACCACCGAAGGTAACGTGCCGTGGGATTGTTAGGCAAAAAGTCGCGTCAATCGCACGAGGCGGTGTTCGCCGTACCGGCGGCTGGCGGAGTCAGGAGTTTGAGGGCGAGAGAGGTGTTTTGGAACAACGCATTTGGAATTTGTTGAAAAGACCAGTGTAGTCACGCAATGCGCGAATGCTGACGAACACCTGCTATCGAAACGGGCATCCTGAGTTTGTCTTAAAGTACGATTCGTTCACGGTACTCCAACCGGACATATCGTGGTTCCTTGCCTTCCTGGAGAATTCGACGTGTCATGCCGGAGATTGTGCAGTTCTGTGCCCTGCCACCTCCGATCTTCCGATGGGTGGACCCGCCATCCTCTGTGTGAATGGTCATTTGACTCCGATCCGGAAGTTTGTGTTTGGAAGCACTCCTGTTGGCGAGAAGAAGGACCAGAGAATGTTTTGACTGGAGGAATTAACGAAGGAATTAGGTGGAGGAATCAGGGGGACGCTGCTTACGGATTAGGATCGCAGGGCCTTTCTGATTCAGTCGCTTGAAGGAATAGATTTGTGCAGTACAACGCAACCAGGACCACGGCCAGTGTTATCGGACCACGGGACAGTCGTGTAAGTGACGGGGGCGAAGCATGTTCAGATTAGGACATACCGGAGCCGTGGTTCAAGAGCGGCAGAAGCGGGCCGACAACCTTTATCGAAGTCCGAAGCTCTCGACCTTCCGATTAAGAGCCCAATTTCAAAGATAAGATGCGCAAACCGAATCTAGAAAGGTATGCCACCGTGGATGACCTTCTGAAGCCAGAAGCCAAGGAGATCGTGGATGGTCTCGCTCGTTACGTGGGCGAGACCTACCGCAGGACAATCGGTGGTAAATGGGAGATTCGACTGGATGATCCTGAATACGTGTACTACGCTCTCCCGCAACTGACCAGCTTCGAGCCTCATCCCACACCGATCGCACCGCACTGCCTGGTAACGGCCTCTGCTGACCGACGGACTGGCAACTACTGGCGAATGGTTCTGGAGAACACCCGAAAGCGCATGGAAAGCATTACCGGAACGCGGGCACTCCGGAGGCAGGGCGGGGTTTCGGTACAACGCGCCACAAAACGGCGCGTCACTCAACCGCCGCGCGCTAACGGTCCGATTAATGAACAGCAAGGGACTGTCTCCAAGACTGCCTCCGGAAGGGACTGCCCCAAGACTGCCCAATTAGGTAGCAGCAGGGATTGTTTCCAAAACTGCCTAAACTGCCCATTGGGAGGCGGTTCAACGAGGGCAAGTCGGCGCAACTCGAGGGGCTGTAAGTTAATGAATAAGCATAAGTGTAAATTGCCTGTGATCGCACGACGCCCAAAACAAACCGATGATCAAGAAACCGCCGCACAACCGTAAATTGGGAATTGTTGGTATTGCGCTCACAAAAGCCATGAACAACCCACGTGAAATTGAGGCCCTTACCCTTGTTCGGGATGAGGTTGAAAAGGTGATAACGGAATCCGGTTATCTCGAAGGAGCGCCTTTCTCGTGGGTGACCTTGGCAATTCGATATGGGTTGAAAAACGAACCTGAGCCAACGTATCAAAAGATCAACCAACGATACGGAGATCTTCCCCTAGCCATCGAAGTCGACACGCACGAATTGCTCGATTCTCCCTTGCAGCAGTTGAAAAACGTTTTCAAATGGGCTGCATTACGCTCCTTGATCGACGCAGGTCGAAAATACGCCAGGCCCACGCGCGAGCTTGAAGCGGAGCTTGCCTTGTTGGAAAGCGATTCCTAGGTTTTCCCGTCATTGACCACAACTACCAAGAAGTTGCCGGTGAGTCTCAGTTATGGAGCATTTCAGACTGCCGCCCACGAGTTCCTCATCCCCGCATTGGATGCTCGAATCGAAGGTTTTGAAGGACTGACAAGCGGCAGAGTATTTCCCTATGGAGCAGTCTCGTATCTCGGGAAGGAAATCACCGTTGGCGAAGTATTCGCCAGACTGGTGGACTCCGGACGAAAGATCGACAGCGTCGACCAGACAATCAAGCTGCTGGAGGCTTACTTCGAAAAGCTTCACGAGTACCGGATCGGGAATGTGCTGACGGTTGAACGTTGTGCAACTGCGCCATGCGGTTTCGACCTCAAAAAGGTAGCAAACGCCCCTCCACAGGCAAGAAAGAAACTGCCGTGATGGAGAATTCCGGGACAGTCACCTTTTTCCCTCAGACAAGCAGAGGCACTGCACGCGAAAGGAAGCGGGAGACGAATACCTGGCGAGGAGCCTTCGCGTTCCCGACGAAAGGGGGGAATCTGGGGAGTCAAACTCATGAATTGACGCAACTGCTCGAGAGCGATTTGGCAGCTGAATCAGTGCTGCCGTTCAGTGACGATGAATCAACGGACGATTGAACTGGCTAAGAAAATCCAATCCTCTACTGATAAGCAAGCCAGGGAAGAACTGATCGCTGAGTTCGCAAGGCAAGCGAGAATAGCGCCCGAAGATGCTCAGGAGCTTTTTCAGCATGACGTTGACCTGGCCTATATACAAGAACGTCTCTTGCTCTATGAGAGAGGAGCTCTTGCTCGCTCCAGAGAAGAGCTGGTTGCTCTGGTTCAGAAGATAATAAACGGGGAAGGCACGGTCGCAGAAACCGACGAATGGTTAAGAATTATTGGACATAACGTGTCAATGCCAATCTCCAAGTTGACTGATCTCATCTTCTATCCAGAAGAAGGCCGTGATCCAGATGCAGCGCGGATCGTGGATAAAGCACTATCGTACAAACGTCGCATTTTTCAACTCTAGCTGTTGAATTCGGCTACGAGACGAACCTGGCGGTCCGCTGAAAAACGCTGTGCTTTAGGCTCCGTTCTCACCCGTCGGTGCGCCAGGGAGACAGGCGACAGCCCCGCAAATAACGCGGAATTGAACTACCTAATGTACCTTTTAGAGGGCAGAAAACTGAACATGTGCTTGCTCAAGGGATTGGCTGCACTTTGCGTCGGACTTTTCGGGGGGTATTCGTTGCTTATGATGCTCGCTGCTCTCCAGCGGGGTGGTAATCCTGGCACGTGGTTATATCATGCGTTGGAAGCAGCGATCGCCTTGTTTGTTGCTTCGCGCCTCTTCAGGACGAAATAGTGAGGTAGAACGAACGCGCCGTCTTGACAGATAGAGCCCGAAAGGGAGCTTGCGATGAGCAGAGGTGAGGGCAAGCAGCTGAGAGATCGTTGGAGCGGCGTTTCTACTGCAGGCCTGCGCGCTCAGCTCCTGGCTCCAGTCAAATCTCCGTTTGGTAGGACCAAAGAGGGTCTATGGGACCTCCGTGGAATCTTAGTTGAAGATGTCTTGCACAGACTCGTGCTGGAACAAATCGACTTCTCTTTCTCAGAAATGATGGCACTTGGCCAGTTGGGAGGTGGAACTACCGTGGTTGCCTGCAAATTCGACTTTTGCAGGTATGAGACAACGATCCAGGCTATTTTCGAAAACTGCTCTTTTATCGGGTCTAACTTGCACCGGTCAATCGTAGGGCAGCGATTTGTCGGGTGCGTTTTCGAGCGTGCCCGCTTGAGCGGGGTCCGTGGATCTGGCGTGAGATTCGAAGAATGCGTGTTTGCCCAGGCCGATTTTCGCTCGGCGTCCTTCTACGACTCAGTATTCGCGCATTGCCGATTTGACAGGTGCAGATTTGGAAACGGTTCCCTTGCTGGAAGCAAGTTCCAAGACTGTGTATTCTCACAAACGGACTTGGTAAACACTCTTCTAGAACGCGTTACCGGGCTCTAGGGAGGAGTTGGGCAAGGAATCGGGGACGACGCAGGACTAATAGAGAAGGGGTTTCCATGAACAGGGCAGACACCTTATCTCTGGAAGTAGTCCTGGAGTTCATGGTTCTTTCACCTCTGACGGTCTGGAACATGCTTCTTAAGCATCAGCCGCGGCTCGAACAGCTGGGAACATGTCGAATCTCCGGTTCGATCGTCGCCCTCAATGAGATTCCTTCCGAAATCGAGAAGTCGGACAAGCCCCATTTCCACATTCAGGCAGGCGATGGCAGCATTCGCTATTCTCATGTACGAAATTTCAGTCATTCTTTGCTTCAGATCGAACGAGTCGTGCACAATCTCGAAGATGCTTGGAAATGGCTTGACCCATTCCTTCCAAACACTGCTCGAACTGGAGAGGCCAAGAACACCACCAGATGAGCTGACCCGCGCCTGCATGGGTGGGCGGGAGAGAGATTCGAGGAAGAAGATCCAAAGTGTTTGAATGCCCTAAGGGTATTTCTAGAGTCACCAGCAGGGAGCGACGAGTTATGACTCAGTTGGTGGCATTACGAACATGTGCTGCAAAGGGGGGTGTTTGCGCTTGAGGAGATTAGGACCACTGTGCAGCTGTCTGGCGCTTTACGGTGTCGGCGGCCAAATGAACTTGGAAGATATGTTCCGAATGGTATTGGATCTGTTCGCCCGCCTT
>DAOTAI010000073.1:0-15328 GCA_035593865.1 Acidobacteriota bacterium | reverse complement strand
CCCGATGCCGTAATGAGAAGGACCTCGGTGTCCCACTGACGAAAAGACGGGATGGACTCGGAGACATCATGCGCCATGGCGAGCCTCTTCCAAAACGACGTGCGCGTTAATGCCGCCGAAACCGAAGGCACTCACAGCGGCGCGGCGCGGCGTTTCGCGTCCGTGAATCCAAGGAAGTGTTTCCGTGTTGACATACAGGCAGGTGTCCTCGAACAGGGATGGACTCGGTTCGTCGCAATGCAGGCTCAGCGGAAGGACTTTGTGATACAGCGCAAGGCTGCACTTTATTAGACCTGCTGCGCCCGCAGCCGGCATGGTATGACCGATCATCGACTTGATAGAACCCACGGCAACGCGGTTACGCACACCGCTCCGCTTCGAGAACACTCGCCTGAGTGCTTCCGCTTCTGTGGCGTCGCCCACAGGCGTCCCGGTTCCGTGAGCCTCGATCAGCTCGATGGTTTCGGGATCGACGCCCGCCGCTTCGTAGGCGCGTCGCATAGCGAGCACTTCGCCCTCGAGCCTTGGCGCAAGAACCCCAAGCGCCCGTCCGTCGCTGGCGATACCGATGCCGCGAATAATGGCGTAAATGCGGTCGTCATCGCGCTCGGCGTCGGCACGGCGTTTGAGAACGAGGAAGCCAAGTCCTTCGCCCAGTATGGTTCCGTCCGCCTTACTGTCGAAGGGCCGGATGCAACCACTGCGCGAGAGCGCGTTCAATTGACAGAAGACCATGTAGATGATGGGCGGGGTGGAAGCGTGAACTCCGCCGACGATGGCCATATCACAGCGGCCGCTGACCAGTTCCCGAACGCCGTGATCAACCGCGATCAGGGAAGACGCGCAGGCGGCGTCGACGGTGTAATTGGGGCCCATCAGGTCGAGCCGGTTAGCGATTCGTCCCGCAACGACATTCGGAACCAGGCCGGGGGCCGTTTCCGCCCGGAACGGTGGCAACGAGGCCTTCAGCGCTGCCTTAAGTTTCGCCAACGCATCGGCCGAATGTTCTGGCGACACCTGGCGGACGATGTCGATGATTTGGTCGACTATCATCCCATGCTGCAGCGCGGTCACATTGCCCCGGTTGAAGTACTCGCCGCGCCCGAGGATCACGGCCGTGCGCTCGCGCGGGAAGGGCCGCGCGGCGTAGCCTGCGTCTTCCAGTGCTTCTTCGGCAAGTCGCAACGCGAGAAAATGATCGGGCTCTCCGCCGTCGATCGAGGACGGCATGACGCCAAAGCGCACGGGATCAAAATGCGTGAGGCCGTTCAGAAACCCGCCGCGGCGGCAATAGATCCGGTCATTATCGGGACACTCCGGGGCGAAGATGTCGTCCGGGCCCCAGCCGGGCGGTGGATCGCTGATCGCATCGACTCCCCCTACGATGTTGTCCCAGAAGGAATCGAGGTCAGGCGCCTTGGGAAAGGTGCAGGACATTCCAATAATCGCCACATCCGCCCGCCCCCCGGTCATTGCATCACCTCCGTCATTGGCTTAGCCGCCAACCGATTCAATTCCCGGCTGCAGGTGAAATCCATGTCTTCGAAAATCGACACGAAGGAGGAGTCCAGCGAGCGCATGATGATTTGTGTTCGCAGCAGGCTCGTATCACGGAGCTCCGCTGCCACTTCACACCGGATCGGTCCACTCGGCGTTCCATAGCGCCGATATGATTTGAAGCGGGCGGGCAACGGCGTGAGATCCGCGTGTTCTCGCACCCAGAGAATGGCGAGCTGGAAAGCCGCGTCGATGAGAATCGGCTCGGTCAGCCATTCGCCGGCTCCGTTAAGGAGACACTGGGAAGGTGGCACCGGACGGACCTGCGCCACCAGTCCTTGATCGTTTATTCCCTCGATTGTCTCGATTGCCTGAAAACAAGGACCGTGAAACAGCCAGCGCTCATAGGACTCGCGCACGGAGAAACGGAACCGCGAGAGCGTACCGAGGTCCAGGGCGTGATAGGCGGGAAGCGCAGGCGAATGAGCCAGGATAATCGATGCCCGGTAGAGGGGCTGGCTTGCCGCCCGGTCGAGGATCTCGGCTGTGATCTTTGCTGGCTCGCCTTCGTCGGGCTTGTGGTTCATCCGGACAGTGACCTCACACCCCCCGTTCCCGACGATGACCCCGCGCAGAACCCGAAAATCGTCTGCCCCCGCAATCACCATTCCGGTCTGCTGTTCCACGAACTCGGCCAGGATTTCCAGCGCCATGGCGGCGGGTAACACAGGTCGGCCATCGAGGAGATGATCGCGAAGATAGAGGTGACGCTCGCCGTCCAACCTTAACCTCGCCTGGCAGAAGCCGTTCTGGGCCACGATTTTCGGTGCCTCGAGGCGCAGTAGTGGTCGTGACGCCTGCAAAGATGACGGAGTCGGGTCTTTCCAAGGACCGTCGCCAAGAATCACGATAGGGTCGCCTTTTCGGG
The DNA here is from genome assembly GCA_035593865.1 of Acidobacteriota bacterium. GTDB lineage: Bacteria > Acidobacteriota > UBA6911 > RPQK01 > RPQK01 > RPQK01. The sequence goes on along the minus strand of DAOTAI010000073.1, from coordinate 12,903 downwards.
CTGATTCCAGTTCACGGATGAAAGCCCGCGCTCCCTCCTGCGGCTCAATAATCTGCAGTCCCCGTTCGGCGAAGCGGCGCCGCACCTCTGGACTCGCAAGACCGGCATCCCACGGACCCCAGTTGAGCGAGAGCACTCGCCCGGGCCAGAGGCGATCAATCTCGAGCGCCAGTTCGTTGAGCGATGCATTCGCGGCCGCGTAATCACCCTGACCGCGATTTCCGAATAGTCCCGAGACCGAGGAGAACAGGATCAGGAAATGGAGGGACTCTGGACGGATCGAGGTGAGCAGCGCGCCTATTGGGGCGATTTTTGTTTCGAAAACGCGATCGAACGAAGCCACTTCTTTCTGTTCGACAAGCTTGTCCTCGATGATGCCGGCACCGTGAATGACGCCGTCCAGACGCCCATATGTGTTGTAAACCTGCTCGATCCTTGCGCTGAGGGCCGCTTCGTCGCAGACGTCGGTCTGCAGCAACTCGACCCGCGAACCCGCCGCGCGCATACGCTCGATATTCCGAAGAACCTCCCGTTTACGGAGCAACTGCTTATACTCGGCTTCTATGGCGGCGGGGCTGGGATCGATACCGGCGCGGCGCGCCCGGTTGACCAGCGCCGATTTGAGAAACCGCGGGTCCTCGATTCCCGCGGTTTCGGTGGGCTCCCCGCCTTCAGGAAGCCCGGTTCGGCCGATCAGAACGAGCGTCGGAGCATAACGTTGCGCTAGCTCCACGGCAACCTCGGCCGTGATTCCCCGGGCACCGCCAATGACCAGGATCACTGATTCGGAGTCCAGACGTAGAGCGCTAAGATTCTCTTCAAGGAAAGGTGAGGAGTGCGGTTGAGGCTTCGTTCGGATTCCGCCGATACGAGCGACTTCGGAGCTGCTGTCGCGAATAAGCAGCTCTTCGATCAAAGCGGAACTGATCGCGTCCGCCTCGTCCTCGGACCCAAACACTACTGACCGGCACAGCGCGCTCTCCCATTCCAGGCTCAGTGTTTTCAGAAACCCCGCGACGCCTGAAGAGGCAACCCACATGCCGCCTTCAAGTGCGCGGCCCCGAGTATGCGTCGCCACCAGCACCCAACCCCCGTTGATCAGGTCGGAACTCGCCGCTCGAACTAGTGTGAACAAGGTTTTGACATCGGCGCGCACCTTGTGCACAAGGCTCGCCGGAGGAGAAGAGCTCTCCCCTGCTGCGGCCAGCGGTTGAAGATGGACGATGCCATGTATAGGTCCCTGTTCCCGGCGGACCCGCGCGACCAGATCCTGGATGTCTGTCGAATCCTCCATCAGGCGCTCGATCAGTATGGGAGTTGCACCCAGTTCCGCCAGAGATTTACAGAATGCCGCCGCCACTCCGCCTCCATCATCGGTCACGAGGAAGCGTTTGCCGGCGAGCAGTTCCGGGCCTGACGGAGTCGCAGGCGCTGCCACGGTCCGCAGTGTGAATCGGGGCACCTGTTTGGCAATTGTTGGGACGGTCGGTGCGGGGGAAGGTTCGGTCGGAGTGATGCTCGCCGCGCCGAGGTCGGTCGGTGTCGCGCTCGCGGTTCCGGCGCTGACAAGGGCCTCCGCAAGACCGCGCAGGGTCTTCGCCTCGACGAGTCCGCTCCTCCTCGCGGATCCATCCTGGCCCGTGGCACGCTCCAGTTCGCCTACGATTTCGATTCGCTTGATGGAATCTATGCCCAGGTCGCCTTCCAGGTCAGCATCCCACTGCAAGACCTCGGGCGGGTATCCGGTCCGATCGCTGACGACCTGCAGAACGAGGCGACGCAAAGCGTCTGAATCCATGGCTTCCGCCGGCGATGAATCGGCGGCAGCAGGTACTTGGGCGGCAGCGGGTGCCTGGACGGCAGCAGCAGCTTCCGCGGATGGCATCCTTTCGGGTTCCGCGGGAGGCGTTTTTTCAACAGGCACGACGGCGCGCGTTCCCGCCTGGCTGTTCAGATAAGCGCTCATAACAGTTTGCTGTGTCTGTAAGAACTGTTGCATGAGCTGCTGAAACTGCAACACGACCCGATCCGAGCCGCCTTGGATGTCGGGGACGCTCGGAATCTTCTCGAGCGCATCGCCCGGCACCGTGGCATCGATTGGGATCGGCGATGTCTCCCCGATTCGCTGAAGGCGCAAAGGGGCGGGTGGTTCACGCTCGATTTCGCCGTCGCTCACCGGACGCGCCTTGCCACCAGTGATCATCCAGGCGTGCCGTGGGACCGGTTCGGATTGCGGGAGTTTCTCCAAGGACAACAGCCGGACGGTGCGGCTTTCGAACAGCGGATCCAGGTTGATGTCCACTCCCGCGACCGCCAATTGGGCGAGAACGTGCTGGAGTTGCGTGAGTCCCGGACGGTGGCCCGCGTCACACGAGAGTGCGAGATGCGGCCGCCCGACGAGGATTTGTGTGACGAGTGTAGTCAGCACGCTGCGCGGACCCACTTCCAAAAAGATCCGAATACCGGCCTGGTACATGGCCTCGATTTCGGATTGAAACTCGACAGGGTGTGCGAGTTGTTCCGCAAGTATCCGACGAATTTCGCCCGCATCCTCCGGATATCTGTCGGCCGTCGTATTCGAGTAAACGGGGATGCGCGGAATTTCGATGTCAACTGACTCCAGGAACCGCGCCAAGGCGTCCTTGGCCTGCGCCACGAGCGGGGAATGGAACGCACACGAGACTGCAATCGGATGAAAACCGATCTTTCGTGCTTCGAAAAGGGAGCGCACCTCCCCGAGTCGCTGTTCGGAACCGGAGAGAATGGTCTGTTGTGGGCTGTTCCGGTTCGCGACCCAGACATCGCTCACTCCGTGGAGGATTTCTTCGGCGACCTCCGCCGAACAGGAGACGGCGGCCATCGCCCCATCACTGTCCTGCGACTGCGAAGCGATGAAACGTCCGCGCGCTTCAGAAACCGCGAAGAGGAACTGTTCAGAAATAGCGCCGGCCGCACAAAGGGCTGCGTACTCGCCATAGCTGTGGCCGGCAGTCGCATCAGGGCTGATACCGCAGCGTCGAAGCAGCCGCACGATTCCGATCTCGAGCGCGCCAAGGGCGGGCTGTGCCACGCGCGTATCCGTCAGCTCCGCTGCGGCCCGGTTTTCAGCCTCGCGGGAAAAACGAGGGGTGGGGTAGATGAAGCTGCTGAGCGGCCGTGGAAACGAGCCCGCCAGCGCGCGATCAGCCTTCTCCAAAACATCCCGGATATCTTCGAATTGAACGGCCAGATCCTTGAGCATGTCCGGATACTGGGAGCCCTGGCCGGGAAACAACAGTGCCAGTTTCGGCCTGACGAAATCCGAGGGCAATGCATTCCAGTAGACGTCTCGCAACCCGGCGCGCTCGTTGTCCGTAGTTGAGAGGACTGCAAGTGCGGCATCGATCTTGTCACGTAGATCGGAACTGGAGGCGGCGAGCAGCGCGACCCGGAATGAATTCTTCTGAGCTTCCTCCAAACGAGGCCTGGCTTGTTCCCAGAGCGCAAATGACAGGTCGGCAAGCGGCGGATTGGCGCCTGCTTCAAGCTGATTCCTAAGGCTGCGCAATTGCGCAATGGTTTCCTCGCGCCCCTCGCCAATCCAGATCATCAGTTCTGTTGGCCAGCGCTCCCGACGCGGCGTGGGAGACGCCAGGAACCGGCCGGTATATTCTTCCAGAACGGCGTGGAAATTCGTGCCGCCAAAGCCAAAGGCACTCACGCCAGCCCGTCTGGGGTGGTCTCCATGAGAAAGCCAGGGCCTGGTTTCCGAGTTCACATAGAACGGGCTGTTCGGGAAATCAGCCTTCGGATTAGGCTTCTGCACATGCAGGGTTGGCGGAAGGATTTTGCGGTCCAAGGCAAGAGCGGCTTTGATTAATCCGGCGACGCCCGCAGCACATTTCGTGTGGCCGATCATCGACTTCACCGAGCCGAGCGCACAACTTTGAGGCGCTGCACCCGCCGCCGCGAAAACGCGCGTTAAAGACGCCACTTCAGCCTGGTCGCCGGCAACCGTTCCGGTGCCGTGCGCCTCTATGAGTCCAACTGTGGAGGGCAGGAATCCGGCCTTGTGGTACGCGCGCTCGAGCGCAAGCATCTGCCCCTCCGGCCGGGGAGCCGTCAATCCCTTGTCGCGCCCGTCACTGGAGGCCCCAATACCCTTAATGACCGCGTAAATTCGATCACCATCACGTTCGGCGTCCGCCAGGCGCTTCAAGACGACCACCGCCAAGCCTTCGCTGATGACAATGCCGTCCGCATTTTCATCGAAAGCCCGGCAACGGCCGGTGGGGGAAAGCGCCTGTGTTTTGGCAAAACAAAGGTACGAGAAGGGATTCTGGACCGTGTCCACTCCGCCTGTAATCACCATGTCGGCGACGCCTGACTCCAGTTCGCGCGCGGCCAAATAGACTGCCGCCAGCGACGAGGCGCAAGCGGCATCCACCACGTAATTGGCGCCCCCCAAATCAAGCCGGTTGGCGACGCGGCCGGCGGCGACATTCAACAAAATGCCGGCAAATGAATCCTCAGTCCACTCGGGAAGTTGCGGCAAATGGCTCGCACAGATGCCGTCGACGTACATGGGAAGCGCGGACCTGAATGCATATTGCTGTCCGAGGTCGGCGATGCCACCGCCGGCGCCCAGAACCACTGAGGTTCGTGCGCGATTGAAAGGGCGTTTGCCGTAACCGGCGTCATCCAGCGCTGCCTCGACGACCCGAAGTGTCAAGAGCTGGACCGGCTCGATCGAGGAGATCGAGTTCGGGGGCATCCCGTAGCGGATGGGATCGAACAAAACCGGATCGAGAAACCCGCCCCACCGCGAGTATATGCGATCACGTGCGTGGCGATCCGAGTCGTAGTACCTCGTCCAGTCGAACCTCTCAACCGGGATCTCCGAAATGCAATCGACCTTGTCGAGGATGTTCTCCCAATAAGTGCAGAGATCATGCGCTTTGGGGAACAAACATGCCATTCCGATGATCGCTATGTCGAGCGGTTTCTCCCGGCGATCTGCAATGACCTGAGGCGCCTCTGTGGGCAGTTCCCGAAGGCGCCTGCTGCCGGCAATCGCAATGTCTTCGTGCAGTTCCGTCATGGTGACGCGGCGGTTGCGCAAAGCCGCGATCTCTCCCAGCATGTACAGACCTTCCAGATGCTGTTCGTCGGGAGATACGGATCTGAATTTCCGTTCCCCGTCGTTCGTGTCTGCCCGTGTGACCCCTTTTGCGGCAATGCGAAGGCGGCCAAGGTTCAGTTCTTCCAGTTTCTCCCGGACCTCGTGAGGCGACAGCCCCTGGTTCAACAGCAGTCGTCGCTGGCGGTCGAACGCCTCTACATAAGGTGTGTTAGCACACCTGACTAAATGACCCGGCCCCGTTTCAATCAGGGAAGTGCGGGTGCATTCGAGTGCGACGGTTTGAAATCCTTCGACAATCGCACCTGAAGCAACTGCTTCCTCCGTGAACAAGTAGGCTGTGCCAAGCAGGGTGCCAACACGAATGCCTTTCTCGGCGAGGGATGCCGACAGGGCCGCAACCATTGCGGCCGAGAGTGAATCATGAATCCCACCTGCAAATAAAATGTGAAGGTTGTCGGCGTGGGCGCTTTCGGCGACGTGCTCCAAAAGCACGCCGATCATTTGCTCCCAAAGAACAAAGCTGGATCGGGGTCCGACGTGACCGCCGCATTCCCGCCCCTCAAACACGAAGCGGGTCGCGCCGTCCTTCAAAAACATCCGCAAAAGCCCTGGTGAGGGTACGTGCACGTAGGTGGTGATGCCTTGTTCTTCCAGCGCGCGAACCTGCTCCGGCCGTCCGCCCGCAATAAGCGCAAAGGGGGGCGGCATTTGTGCGATCGCAGCCAGTTGTTCCCGGCGAAGTTCCTCCGGAACGAACCCCAGAACTCCCACACCCCACGGTCGGTTTCCGAGTGAAGAAACCGTGCTCCTGAGCAAGGCTTCCACTTCCGACTGGCGCATCAAAGCCAGAGCCAGAAACGGCAAGGCGCCGGCGTCGGCGACACTCTTCGCAAATCGGGGCCCGTCGCTGACACGCGTCATCGGGCCCTGGACGATCGGAAAACGAGTTCGGTGGGAGAGAGCAAGAGGCGAACCTTCACCAAGAGGATTGAGAGACTGCGCAAGGCGGATATGATCGCGGATTGAGTCACGGATGCCGGCGAGGACGCCTGCAACCGTTCCATAGCGTTCCGGGAACCCCGCCGCAAACGCCGCGTCCTGACCTAACATCCAGATGTTCTCGTCTTGACTGCCCCAGCCGACTTTCGAGTCCAACCATGCTTGCCAGTCTCGCCATTCTCGGGAGCCGCGCTCGCCAGTCACCTGCTCCGCAACGCGGGCAGCCTCAGTGACCAGCTTCGCCCCCCGGGCGTTGAAGATACGAACGGCGTTCTTCAAAAGAAGGGTTTCGCTGCCATCCATCCGACTTAAGACCTGGCGAACTCGTCTCGGCAAGCTGCTCTCGCGAGTAAGCCAGAGTTGGGCGTCTAGAACCACGCCGGCTGCACCGGCCGCGAAACAGGCAGCCGCCGTATGCAGTCCGATCCCGCCCTGAGCCCAGACGGGAAGACGAGTGGCCGCGAGAACCTTTTGCAAGAGGACAAACGTGGTCTCTGCGGCGACCCAACCGCCGGATTCATTGCCCTTTATCAGGAGAACGTCTGCGCCGAGAGAGTGTGCCAGCTCTATCTCATCAGCACTCCTGATCTCGATAACGATCCGGCAACCGTGACGCTTTCCTCGAGAGGAGATCGAGGCAAGCAGGTCGGGAGGAGGGAGGCTGTCGGTCGCTATCACCAGGTCGGAAAGCCGGCCTCGCGTCTGTTCGCAGATCTTAAAGGCGAATTCGGCTTGGGCGGCACGAATCCGCAAACCCCAGGGCCGCGCGGCGAAATCATTGAGCTTCGCCACAACCGCGTTCGCGGCAGCCCCATCCGGAGTAGATGACAGGTCAAGGACACCGAGTTCGCCGGCTCGACTGGCGGCGATTGCAATACTCGGGTCATTCCAGGCTACAGGAGTAATTGCAACTAATTCGAAACTTCCCTTTCCGCGCATCCGAACTCCCACGGACCGCACCCCTGCCTATAGCGCTCTGGTGGATCATGAACTGAAGCCTAAATACCCAAATACTTCTTGTACGCCTTATCGATTTCCTCCCGCGAACTCGCTTCCTGCCCCAGACTCTCCAGCCGGTCGTTAACGGCGCCTACTTGTGGTCGTCCGTCGGCGGTGAATTCCGACTTTTCCCCCTGCATCTGGTCGAAAATTCTGAACAGCGTTTTCTCACGAGGAGTCAGCTTCTTTCCCTTCTCCGGGCGCTTGGAGGAAAGATAGACGTCGAACGCTCTGTCGATCTCAGCCCGATTTGTTGGGTCGTGCCCCAAGCTCTCCAATCTGTCGTTGACTTCAGCCACTTTCGGCCGACGGTCGGCTGTAAACTCGGATCCTTCGCCCTCCATGTCCGCGAAAATCTGGAACAGAACTTTATCGAAGTTGCTTGAGGTTTTCGGGCTTGAGGACGGCGCCGATGACCTCCTGGGAGCCGGGCTGGACGCAGGCATGTCCGTTCCCGTGTCCGAAAAATCTCCGGTCATGTCGAAGCCCTCGCCTGACCCCTCTTCGCCCGGTATGCCCTCGCCGCCCCCCTCCAGTGAATTCAGCACCTCTTCAAGGTCTCTTATGCCAGCGCCTATCCGTTCTAATAGTGTGCGGCGAAACGCTAACCGTCTTCTTAATCGGTCCAGCCGAGCCTTGCGGAGCACGGCGAGAATCGGGAAAGGCTCTCTCCTGGTCATCAGGGATCGTAGGATCGGAAATTCCCGTGCTTTTGAATAGGCTCGACCAGGGCGAAATCTTGATCCAGGAAACATACTCAGTTTCACCTCCGGGCGCCCGGTGGACGGACCGGGCACCCTTCAAAGGACACCAAGAGCCCGAGCCGTCCCGCCGGGCCTTTATACTCCGTCGATCGCAGACCTACCGTCCTGCCAACAGGCTGGCCCGTATAGCAGCCCGGCGTATGTTGCGCCGAATCAGGGGACGAAGTATCCTGCTTCGAATCCGTGCTTTCCTCATCTGACGCCTGACTCTCGCCTTCCGGGCGATCCTCGCGAGTCGCAATAGTCTGAACATAATACTCACTCCTTTCCGTTATTTACGGCCTCTGGGCTCCGTAGCTAGACCTTCCGCAGCACCCCGGCCAGCTTCGAGTCAGGTCTGCCGTCAAAGTAGGTTGAAGAACTCGCGCTGATCATGTAGGTGCCGAGCACGACAGAAATGAATCGTCGCTTGGCGATGCTGTCACTGGTACTGAACAAGATGATGGAACCAAGTGCGAACGCCTCACCGGAAAATTGAGGAGACGGGGGAATTTGACCTCCGAGTTGATCGTAGATTCGGATGGGAATTGTCCCATCGGCAGCCGGGTTACCCAGCTCAATCGCTCGCAAGTACATAGCTCCGTCCGATTCCCGTTTGACGGACCCCTCGTATCGACCCGCGGCCGGGGCCGCACCCACGGCAAATGCGGACGGCCGATACGTCTCGGCGAGATCGGAATCGATGAATTGTGCAGGCATACGTAACTCCTTAATGCGTGGTGTGGTCTGCCTTCTCGCCCTAGATCTGATCCTGATCGGCGATGATGGTTTGTGTGGGGACGCCGCGAGCCGACTGCGGCCATGCGGAGACGGGTCGCTTCGGATTGGCTGTCCCAAACTCAGCAGCCAGTTCGTTAATAAAGTTCCGCCACCAAGCCTGCCGTCTACTTTGCCACTTCCGAAGCAAAGCCCCCTGGGAGGCGTCGGGGCGGTTGGACCGATCCTTGGAGGCGGCCTCCAGCTCATTGAGAGCCGCGTCGACGGAGTCAAGCGCTTCGTTGATCAGCCGACGGCGGAACTGTAGCTGCAACCTGGCAAAGTCGACTGCTCGCTGACGGCGTATGGCTCGATTTTCAACGGCCCTCCGGCGGAGTGCTAACGGAGCCGCAAACCATAAAGCTCTTGACAACATCCATGGATACACTGCGCACTCCTTTGATAAAACCTCTATTTTCCTGGCTGAGCCCTTCGCTGTGCTCGCGCCAGGCGCACCAGATGATTCACCAAATCCCTGAGTCCTTCAGGCAATGGCTCACCAATCTCGATATGCTGCACGCGGCCGGCATCAGAAATCTCCAGCACATAGACGAAGCGATCAGCGCCGACCGGTGGAGGCCCAGCACGTCGCGGCAACTGAGAGACGTTCGCCTTTTCCATCGCTCGCATCAACTCGTCCTTCTCAGCCGTTGCAAGCGCGTCCACGTCGATAATCGCTCGAAGCGTGATGCCCGCAACCCCTCCCGACCGCTCGAAAGTGATCGTCATCGATTCTGCCACCAGACCTCAAACAGCTATCCCGACATCATTCCATGCACTACGAACAGCATCGCGCTCCATGCTCGCCGGTCCATATAATCTTGCGGCCGCCAAGACGGTCAGCCGCGCGAATCTCAGAAACCCGCTCGTAGGCCGGAGCGCTCGATCTCGCAGCGCCTCGTACCAGATCAGTCCGGCTCGCTCCCATGCGTATCCGCCGATAGCTGTGGCGGCCAGATAGAACGCATGGTTCGGAATTCCAGAGTTCGTATGAACACCACCATTGTCCGATAATGTGCGTTTGTAATCACTCATGTGCGACGGCTGGTCGTCGTCCCCCAGCACCGGATCGTTGTACGCTGAACCCGGATCCTTCAGAGATCGCAGCGCCACTCCGTTGACAGCTCCCGGAACAAAAAGGCCTTCGCCAATCAGCCAGTCCGCGGCTGCCGCCGTTTCGTTGTTGCGATACTGCTTCACGAGTGAGCCGAAGACGTCCGCGATCGACTCATTGAGCGCACCCGCCTGGCCGAAATAGATTAACCCGGCGTCGTGTTCAATCACTCCATGTGTCAGTTCGTGTGCGACGACGTCGATAGACCTTGTGAAAGGTTCGAAAAGCTCGTTGTCGCCGTCGCCGAACACCATTCGGGATCCGTCCCAGAAGGCGTTGTCGTATTCGGCGCCGAAATGAACGGTGGCCCGCAGTGTCATTCCACGATCATCGAGAGAATTGCGCCCATACTGCTCGTGATAAAGGTCCCAAGTGGCCCCCAGGAAATCGTAAGCCTCGTCGGCCTCCCGATCGCCCGTTGGCCCATCTCCCTCGCGGATCACGATTTCGCCCGGCAGACGGAACTCATTCTTTGCGTCGTAGATTGTGCGGTTTTTCGTCACCATGCCCAGAGCTGCGGATATACGCCGCAAGCGCCGGACACGCCGCCGAGCTCTGGCGGCTCGCGTAAGCCGCATCGATTGCATCAGATCCAAGAGAAAAATCGCCCGCTTGCGCTGGGGGTCAGTGCCACGAAGGGCTAAGAACTGAAGGAGTCTGGGTGGAAGGACACAACAGATGGGTAGTCGAGCCATTCCCGCCAGTTTGGATAAGCTAATGTCACTTAACCCGCGCGATAAAGCCATGGGACGCCATCCTGGGGTGTAAGGGATGACCAAACCATACTTCACGCTAGTTAATCTGTCAAGCCAAATTCTGGTGGTTATACATAAATATGTAAACGCCTCCAGCCCTCTTTCTTCGCGGTGTCCGGGGCGTTTAAACCCGAAGAGGTAGAGCCTTCGATATTTAAGCTTGGTTATTCTGAACTTCAGGGCGGAACTAGGGCTCTGTACCGCGCCTTGCGTTGCCGGCCGGATTGACCTGCAAATGCACGGTGATGGTTGTTCCCTGCCCCAAATGGCTGTCAATGGTCAATCTCCCCGAGTGCCACTCAAGGATCTTCTCAACGACAGTCAAACCGAGCCCGATGCCCACGTTCCTGGTAGTAAAGAAGGGTTCGGTGATTCTTCCGAGATCTTCCAGGGAAATTCCTTGTCCCGTATCCTTGATTTGCACGACGATCTCATCACCGGTTGATTCAGACGAAACCAGGATGCGGCCGCCTTCGGGCATCGATTGAATGGCATTCAGCAATAGCTCCTGAAAGGCCTCAGTCAACCGCTTGGCATCACCTTGAATGGCATCCACCCGGTGACGCAGGTTAGTGCTAATGGTAACCACGGGAAGACCTGTCGCCTCCGGGGCAGACTGACCCGGCTCCACAACCTCGGCAACCTTGCGAAAAACCGCACGTCGGGCCGCCTCGGAAATCCCCTCAGCGATCATTTTTGAGACCGGGACATCCTGAAAAGCGACATCCGGAGGTTGAGCGAAAAAGCTGAGGTTCTGCACCACGGAATCAATGCGATTGACTTCATCCAGCACCAGCGCGGCAAAATTCGCCTGAGACTTATCCTCGTTGGTGTATTGAGGCAGCAGCTGCATGAAAGTCTTCACGGAGACAAGAGAGTTTTTCAACTCGTGTGAAAGGCGATAGGCCAATCGCATAAACAGCTCCTGCTCTCGCAGCTTCCGTGCCTGCTCCTCCTGCGAACGGACAGACGACAAGTCCTCGATCAAAGCGACCGCGGCGCCCGGTTCCACCTTTCCGGCAGGTTCCAAGCGGGTTGCGCTCACCGACAAGAGCCGGCCGCACTTGGGCAGGAGGACTTCCCGGCGGAGTATTTCCGCGCCGGTTTTAATGGTTTCGAAGACCACATCCAAGACGCACGCGGGCAGCCTTTTCGACTGGTTCGAACGGTCATCGGCCGGCAGATCCAGCAACTCTCGCCCCCGTTCATTCAGGACCAGTATCCGGCACTCACCATCGATAACCAGAACACCGCTTTGTATCTCGCTCAAGACGCGGGACATGAAGCGCTCGTGGCGGGCGATTCGATTGTTGAGGCGGATACTACGGATGGCGTTTCCGAGCTGCGAGACCAGGTGGTACATGAGTTCCAACTCATGGTTCGTCAGTGGTTCCCCGGTGATCTTTCCTCCGCATGTGAAAATCCCGGCCAGGTCGCCATTGGTGAAAAGCGGCAGAGCGACATCCGCTCTAAGCAATTCAAACTCTCGCTCGGCATCGACCCGCATGTCCTCGCTCAAGAGAGACCGTATCCGATCCCTACATAAAACCTTTGCTTCGCTAGCCAGGAAGCGGACGATTCCCGATTCGACACCAAGCCGCAGATGGTCCGTCACCTTGGGTGACAAGCCGATGCTTGCCGCCACTACAAAGAAATCGTCAGCAGGATGAGAAGTGGTGCGGCCGCCTAAGTCAAGGTGCGTGTTTCTCATAAGAAACGCCGACCTGCTCAAGCCTAGCAGTTCGCGCAATAGAGCGAGAAAATCCCGGATTAAATGATTCTCACTGTTCGGTTGGGCAAGCAACCGTGATATTTGCTTAAGAGCCTCACGATATCGATAGGAATCGGGAGGCTCTGCAAACGGGCCCCCTACCCCAAACGGGGGAGCGACGACCTCTTCGCGCCGTCTCGTCTCAAGTCGGGAACGTGACCTGGCTTCACGAAAGTCAAGGAAGTTTCTGAGCAGCTGTTTGAATTGCTCCGGGGTACTTTTGTCATCGATCAGAAGCCAATCGTGGCGAAACAGCGACGCATAGAGAGATTTCTGGAAGGAAGTTACAATAGCCGTCACCGAGTGCCGCTCGAGCAGCGGGAGGGAGCCCAGCGACGTCAAGGCAGCCTTCGACAGCTCTCCCAAGGAAACGCAATCGATGATCAGGGCGTCGGCGAGTCCGAGCCAATCGTAAAGCAGCGAGCCAAATTCGGAAACGGTTGAGTGATCCGAGGGAGAAACGAAAATGAGGTTGGTTCGTGGGTCGAGGGCAGAACTGATCAACTGTCGGGTAGGCTCCGACGCTGTGAGTAATAGAGCGGTTCTCATAGAGGACGTGATCCGTTAGAGGTGTGATTTGTTGTATCCAGCGGGCGGCGAAGGACTATGGCAGTATTGCGTCC